>NZ_JAVJTO010000126.1:0-40015 GCF_040220235.1 Coleofasciculus sp. B1-GNL1-01 | reverse complement strand
TTGAAAACGGTAAAAGCCTTATGTAACATTGTTGATGGCATTTTGCTGTTCTAATTTATAAGGTGGTTCTCGCAATCGGATTTGGTATGAATAGTCCTGGTTGCCCTAATTTTCTCTCATCACAATGAATTAGCCCTGCTTAAAAAGGGGGAGACCAAAGGATGCTTCGCGTTTTGTTCCATGGGGGAAGCCAGGGGATGCTTCGCTTTTTTTGCACGGGAGAGGGAAACGCTCTCCGGAGGGTGGGTACAAAGCCCAAACGCTGACCAACCTGGCTTGTTAGTGTAAAGTGTGTTATTTTAATGTATAACGAATTTAGATTGAGCAATAAACAGTGAAAAACTATATACTGGAATATGTTGAAGCATTAAAATTTAGGGCTGATGAAACTCAAAGGGCGGGTCACTGCTTATCTACCGGAAGAAATCCAGAGAGCCTTGGAACAGTGGGCAGAGGAAGAAAGTAGGTCACTGAGTAGCCTAGCGACCTACTTGTTAACTCAGGCTGTTAAAGAGCGTCAACAACAACAAAACCAGTCGAATTAGGGCTTGCTGAATACGTGTTGCTGGTTTAGGGAAGGGAACAGGCAATAGGCAATAGGCAACAGTTTCAATCCCTGTGTCAGGAAGATTCTGCGACCACTGAGGCACATAATGCCAAGATGTAGAGTAAGCTGTCATGCATTTAAATTGGGTATTAGTAGCGAGCAAGATGCTCGCACTACAAGGATTTCGCAATTCTTGACATTATGGTTTAAATGCCGAACAGCTTATCTAGGATCTAAAACCTTGGACTTGTTTAGCCAAAAAATGCTTGAAAGCTTTATCTGGTATGCTTTATACATTCATGCAGCTAGCCCGACTTATCAGCCAATTGGCGTAAAAGATTAAGAAGTTTTGCTGAGGCGGGAACCCATCCTCAGAGGACACAATTTGATGTAGGGACAAATCAGAACCTGAATGGTTTAGGGCTTGGGCAATTTGAGGAACCAGCACGCTACCTCAAATATTATGCACAAGCCCTCTCTCTATTTAAGTGGGTGGACACAATTAAAGTTAACGGTTGAGATTAGGGAACTCCTCGACTTACCTCGACTCCGCTCGGTAACACGCTCGGTGTGTCACAGGGAACAGGGAACAGTAAGGGTTTTAGGGCAATTTACTTGCACTTAATACAGTACCGTTTTCTTTTGTCCGACTACTTACTGATTCGGCTCAGATTCAGGGGGTTGGTTAGACTCTGATGGCTGGCTAAAGTCTAGCAGGGATTGAGTCCCCGGAAAATAAGTTGCCCAAAACGAAACAATAGGACGCCGTTTCCAGTTTTGACGACTCACGTCTAGCAACAAAATCGGAGCGATCGCGTTATTATGTTGTCCAATAATGGTCACGGCGACATCAGTGACCAAAATATCACCATCGAAACTGCGTTGGGCGGCGGCTCTAGCAACGGCTTCGGCGCGGCGGAGAAAATTAGCGTAACTTTCATCAGGCTGACTGATCAGAGAGACTTCAACTCGTGCCGTGTAAGCTTTAGCCATCTCAGGAGCGATCGCGGCGGTGATCAGCCAACTGATACTGGTACAACCGAACAACACCCATAAACCGAGTGGCGCAATTTGTTTTCGGGCAATTGACTGGAGCATTGGCGGTAGACGACGGGTTATGAAACAGAAATTTTAACAGCAGACGTTACCTGGGATAACCCCTGAAGGGCAGATTATTGATGATTCTTCAAATCTCCCCATTGCAGACGATTTCAGGGTTATCCTGACGGACAGGCGGCGAAGACTATAAAATAATTTTGTCTTTAATGTCTTGATCAAGACTGAACCGTTAGTCCGACAAGACGATGGCAACACTGATCAAGTTCCAGCCGCCAACGTCGAAACCCAAAACCCATGGCAAATTACGCTTGCGTTGCAATTGGCATTAATCGCTATCAGTTTTTACCGCCCTTAAACTACGGACAGGCGGATGCTCAAGCCTTGTGGCAGTTTCTGATGCAGCAGGGGAATGGGTCATCCCAGGATTATTTAGTTTTAACCGACCATTCACCTCTGATTGATCGCCAATCCACTTATCCCAATCAAGACAATATTTGGCGCTGGCTGGACGCGACTCGCCAACCCTCCCCAACGAATGGTAAAACGTCTGCGTCGAAGTCTTGGCGGTGGTTCTTTTTCAGTGGTTATGGGGTCTGTTGGCAACAAGCTGATTACCTAATGCCTATTGATGGGAATCCCCAGGATATTCCCCGTACCGGGATACCGATGCGATCGCTTTTCAGTTCGCTTCAGCCTCAAGGGGATGAAAACCTGCTGGTTTTACTGGATATTAACCGATCGCCGGGACTGCAAGCTGGAGAACCGGTGGGTGCGGAAACCGTGGAATTAGCCCGTCAGATGGGAATTACGCTGATCATGTCCAGTCAGCTTGGGCAATTTTCCCACGAAGCGACAGCGTTGCGGAATGGTTTGTTTAGCGCCGCCTTACTGGAAGCCCTGCGCTACTATCAAACCGATCTAACCCTGGCAAACTTGGAGCAGTATTTAGGCGATCGCTTACCGGAGTTAAGTCAACACCACTGGCGACCGATACAGACGCCTTTAATTATTATTCCTTCTGAAGCAACCCGACAACAACTCATTTTGCCTATCTCTGGGTCTACTTCCGTCGAAGAGAAAACGGCGACACCAGTAGCCTCAACCTTAACATCGGGGGATCAGAACAATGGCAAGTCAGCCTATCAAGACGCCTCTACTGATAATGGGAATGGCGCAACCGCCCCTGTCTCCAAGTATGCCGTTGCCATACCGGACAAACAACCGACGCACTCGTTAACACCTAAGGATGTCGATGAACAGTCCAACTCAGCAACTTCCAACTCAGCAACCGCTTTGGTGAAGATACCTGATTTGGCGTCCGAGGACGATAATCCAAAGGATCAGACATGGAAACAATGGCTGATGCGAGGGGGTGGACTACTACTGGTTTTAGTGCTGATGCTAATCACTCTCAAGATTCTTAACCGTCAAACTGGGACAAGTCCCCAGATTATCCAGCCTGTCACCGAAACCCAACCCAAAGCCGATGAAGAGACGGAGGGGTCAGTGACTCAAAGTCCCGTCGCTGATCAGACTAGCCCTGCACCTGAAGCCACTGGTTCACCGCTTCCCCCCTCACCCGTGGAGAATCAGCGTATTGCCCCTGTGTCTGAGGATAAACCCCAAGAACAGCCCCTAGACTCACCCTCGCCCTCTGATCCGGAATCCATGGAAGCGAACCAACGGATTTTGGCACAAGCTAAGGGTAGAATCCAACCCAATCAAGCCTCACTCTTCAGTCAAGCGATCGCCCAAGCCCAGAAAATTCAACCGGGTGAACCCCTGTACCAACAAGCGCAACAGGATATCCAGCGCTGGAGTCAGGTGATTCTTGACTTAGCCGAAGGGCGGGCGAAACAAGGCAATTTTGCGTCTGCGATCGCGGCGGCAAAATTAGTTCCGTCTACCAATCCCTCGATTTATAATCGGGCGCAGTCGGCAATTAAAACCTGGCAGACTCAAGCGAAACAGCAGCAGCAAAACCAAGGGATTATTCAAGCCGCTAAACAGCAACTGCGACGGAATCAAGCCTCGTCTTATAATCAGGCGATTAATACTTTAAGTAAAATTCCCCCAGATCAACCGAGTTATGATCAAGCGCAACAGTTAATTAATCAATGGAGTCGCCAGATTTATCTAATCGCCAATTCTCGTGCATGGCGGGGTCAGTTGTCACTGGCGATAACAACCGCCGCCTTAGTTCCGCCCGATACTCCCTCATACCCAGCCGCGCAGCAGGCGATCGCCCGATGGCAGACGGATCAACAGTAAGGAGGAGGGAAATATGACTGCAACATTTCTACAAAAGGCACTAACCGCCACTAATTTTGGCTCTATACCCCAACTGCGTCAAAATTTCCAGCAATTTATGAGCATGATCCCCTTGAATTTCCAACGTATCATCTTTAAGCGTACCACCACTACCACATTTAGTTTTAAGCTGTTTTAGCAGTTGGGTTAAAGTGTCCGGTTTACATTGAAAACCACTAATCACTGTCACGGTTTTCCCCTTGCGCCCCTTGCGAGAAGCTTGAATACGTAAGTTTTGCTGATTGGGTGGAAGTTCTTGAACTCCACGTTCCGTAGCCGCCGGATTACTACCAAATTCTTGGTATGCTACGCGCTTTTGGGATGAATTAGAAGATTTGCGTTTAGACATAGCTGTTAAATCGTTTTGTTCAATTATCGGTGAGGATGGCGGGTTTTGTTGTTCAGCTATTGGTGAGCAAGGGCGGGTTTTGTTGTTCCGTTACGTTAGTGGTGACTAGCTAAATTTATTCCCTAAACCCGCCCCTACAATTGTCCCTAAACCCGCCCCTACAGTGGCTTGTTTAATTATTATTAGGGAGAGCGGGTTTTAAGGAAAGACGTGCCATGCTAGTAATTTCTACAGTAACATTCCAGCAATACAAGCGGTCATAAAACAAGCGAGTGTTCCGCCAATTAATGCTCGCACGCCTAATCGTGCTAAATCAGGTTGCCGATTCGGCGCGATTCCACCAATTCCACCCAGTTGAATTCCAATTGAACCAATATTGGAAAAGCCACACAAGGCATAAGTAGCAATAAGAATTGACCGTTTTGATAGCTGGGATTGCTCAATCAATGCCTTAAGATCCAGATAAGCAATAAATTCACTCAAAATCGTCTTTTTTCCTAACAAAACTGCCACCTGACCACAGTCTGACCAAGGAACGCCCATCAACCACGCCACGGGAGCCAAAATAATCGCTAAAATTGATTCTAGCGTGAGCTGGGGTAGTCCCACTAATCCACCCAACCACCCCAGAATACCGTTCACCATGGCTAACAGTCCCAAGAATGCAATCAACATTGCTGCTACATTGGCGGCTAATTTTAACCCATCCAGCGCCCCTGTCGCCGCCGCATCAATCCCATTCACTGTTGTCGGCTTCACCTCCAGGGTAATTTTCCCTGCGGTTTTCGAGGATTCTGTTTCCGGATACAACAGTTTAGAAATAGCTAAAGCGGCTGGTGCGGACATCACCGAAGCGGCGATGAGATGTTCGGGAGGAATTCCAAAGGAAATATAAGCCGCCAAGACTCCCCCAGCTACAGTAGCAAATCCCCCTGTCATGACGGCGTGTAACTCCGAAAGCGTCATTGTTGATACGTAAGGTTTGATTAATAGCGGGGCTTCCGTTGAACCGACAAAGATATTTGCCGCTGCACTCAGAGTTTCTGCACCCGATGTTTTCAAGGTTTTGAACATTACCCAAGCCACCGCCTTAACCACCTGCGGCAAAATTTTATAGTGATAAAGAATCGTGATGAAAGACGAGAAAAAGATAATCGTAGGTAAGACTTTAAAGGCAAGAAAGCGCTCCTCTAAATTTTCACCCAAGACAAACTTTGCCCCAGCATCAGAGAAATCCAGAAACTGAGTCACTAACTGCCCCAAAAACTCAAAGATAACCAACCCTGGTGCTGTCCTGAGAATTAACACCGCCAGAATTAACTGCAAGGCAATACCCCATAATACAGGTTGCCAGCGAATCGCCCGCCGATTGACGGATAAAACGTAACCTAAACCAATGAATACCAGCAGCCCCGAGGCAGAAATTAAGCGTTCCATAGTATTTCTCTGACCACAAAATACAGATATCCCCAAAAGTCGTCTATACTTAAGGTTTACTCATTGGACTTGACAGGTTTAATCCTAAGTCATTTCGTGGCGATCGCAGAAAAATAATCGCCCCAGCCAGCCAGTATGAAGTATCGAGAGAAAAAATTAGATAAAACCCTGAAACAAGTCTAGAAATCTTGAATTAAATAGGAAGACATAAAAACCGTTGGCTTCAGGAGCGCTTCTCCATGAGCATTGCTACTGCTTTTAAACTGAATCATAACAATGGTTTAGCGATCAATCGCTATCCTCTCACCGTGACACCTGATATCTCGGTAGAAGAGGCTTTGGCGCGGATGACTCAGACTCACAGCAGTTGTCTACTTGTATTAGCAAATCATCAACCGAACAGTCCGATTGTAGGTATTTTTACTGAACGAGATACTGTGCAACTCATTGCTTCCGGTGTTGACTGGCGAACCTTATCTCTGGCGTCTGTGATGACGACTTCAGTGATGACGATCACCGAAATTGAAGCTCAAGATATTGTTACCGTGATTAATCGGCTGCGTCAATATAAAATTCGTCATCTTCCGGTGGTGGGAGAGAGGGGAAACTTAATCGGTGTAATCACACCGCAAACGATTCGCGATGTTCTCCAACCCGTTGATTTACTTAACCACAAAAAAGTCTCTGATGTAATGTCTACCCGTGTGATTCACGCCATGGGGACAACTTCTATTTTGGAACTCGCACAACTGATGAATACACAGCGAGTCAGTTGTGTGGTGATTGTTGAGGAGGCTGAATTTCCTGTTTCCCAGCAAAATTCAGAGGTATCATGTCACGTTTCTACACTCAAACCGTCGGTTGGGGCGGGTTTAGTCCGATCAGGGCGAGAAAAAAATGATAATAGTGAAACCCGCCCCTACATTCCGCAAAACGTGCTTCATCCAATCGGTATTGTCACCGAACGGGATATTGTCCAGTTTGGCAACTTGGGATTGGATCTGGCGAAAACCCCCGTTACCACCGTAATGAGTACCCCTCTATTACTCATTCAACCTACTGACTCGATTTGGACAGCCCATCAACTCATGCAGCAGCATCGCGTGCGACGGTTGGTAGTGTCGGGTACAGCCGGAGAATTGGCAGGTGTAATTACGCAGACGCAGATCCTGAATACGATTAATCCCATTGATATTTATCAAACCGTGGGTACATTAGAACATTTGTTAGATCAGCAAACCTATCAATTACGCCAGTTAAATCAGCAATTGCGACAGGAAATTAGTAAGCGTGAATTACTGCAAGCAAAATTTCAATCCTCTGAAGCCAAAATCCGGGCTGTATTTGAGGCAATGACGGATATCGTCCTGGTTATTGATACTCATGATCACCAGATTCAAGAGATCGAAGTTATTCCCACGTCTTCAAGTTGTCTGTATGAGGATACATTTATAGATCAGATTATCCAGCGATTGTTGGGAGATCCCACAGAAACGGATTCAGTATGGGTAGAAACGATTCAACAGGCGATCGCAACTCAACAAACGCTGACTTTAGATTACTGTCTTTGGCTACAGGGGCGAGAGGTTTGGTTTAGCGCCAGTATTTCCCCGATCACAGAACACTCCGTTGTCTGGGTGGCGCGGGATATTAGCGATCGCAAACAGATAGAAGCCTCCCTGCGAGAGAGTGAAGACTGTTTCCGTAAGGCGTTTAACTACGCCGCCAGTGGCATGGCGTTGGTTGCCTTGGATGGTCATTTCCTGAAAGTCAATCGTTACTTTTGTGAAATTCTTGGCTATTCCGAAGCCGAATTATTAGCCAAGACTTGTCCAGAAATTACCCATCCCAACGATCTAGAAGCAGAACGTGATTATGCCCATAAACTCCTCAACGGTGAACTTCGTTACTACCATTTAGAAAAGCGATATATTCATAAACAAGGACATAGTATCTGGATTCTCTTGAGCGTTTCCCTGGTGCGAGATGGTCAGGGAAACCCCTTGTATGGTCTTGCCCAAATGCAAGATATTACCGAGCAAAAACGCATCGAAGAAGCCCTGCAAGGAAACCAACGGTTGCTGCGTGCCATTACTCAGGCAAATCCCAGCATCTTGTATATTTATGACCGCATCAATCGGCAAATACTGTATTTCAATCGCAAAATCCAGAATCTTCTTGGGTATACACCGGAAGAAATCATCCAAATGGAGGAAGATGTTCTGGTGACGCTAATGCATCCTGATGATTTACCGAGAATTCACCACCATTTCCAGCACATAGAAACCGCTCAAGCTGACCAGGTGTTTGATTTAGAATATCGAATTAAACACAAAAATGGGGAATGGCGTTGGCTTTCTAGTCGGGAGACTGTCTTTACCTGGAACCAGGAAGGGAAGCCGGAGCAAATTTTAGGAACCGCCACTGATATTAGCGCTCACAAACAAGCTGAAGCTGCGCTGCGGGAAAGTGAAGAACGATGGCAATTAGCGCTTCAGGGTAATCAGGATGGGATTTGGGATTGGAATATCACCACGGGGGAAGCCTTAATTTCTGATCGCTACCGCGAAATCCTGGAATACGATACCGCTCAATTTAAACTTGATTTTCAGGGATGGCAAAACCATCTGCATCCCGATGATATTCCCTTGGTGAATCAGAGTCTACAAGATTACCTAGCGCAAAAAATACCCCATTACGCGATCGAGTATCGTCTACGCTGTCAGGATGGAACCTACAAGTGGCTACACTCTCGCGCCCAAGCCCTGTGGGATGAGGCTGGACATCCGGTGCGAATGGTGGGTTCTACCCGCGATATCACCGAACGCAAACAAGCCGAAGATCAACTCCGCTATCAGAAGGAACTTCTACAAAAGATTTTTGACCATATTCCGGTGATGATTTGTTTTTATGATGCCACAGGTCATATTCGATTAGTCAACCGAGAAGTGGAACGAATTTTAGGGTGGTCTAAAGCTGAATTGGATACGATTGATTTGTTAACTGAATGTTATCCCAATCCCAAAGATCGCCAGCAGGTTTTGGATTTTATGTTCAAGGCTTCCGGGAAATGGCAAGATTTCAGCCTGCGAACTAAAAACGGTCAAATTCTGGAAACCTCTTGGGCAAATATTCGCCTTAGTGATGGCACCAGTATTGGCATTGGGCAAGATATTACTGAGCGCAAACGGGCAGAAATCAAGCTGAGAAAGAGTGAGGAACGCTGGCAATTAGCGCTTAAGGGCAATAATGATGGGATTTGGGACTATAACCTGATTACCCATGAACATTTCCTATCACCCCGGTGTTTGGAAATACTCGGATATGACTACGAGAATATCAATACGTTTGACAAATGGATGAGTTACATTCATCCTGATCATGTCCCCTTAGTTCAGGACACCTTTCAACGGCATCTAAACCGCGAAACACCTGATTATTCCCTAGAGTATCAGATGCGCTGTCAAGATGGGAGTTATAAATGGGTATTGGTGCGGGGACAGGCACATTGGGATGAGTTAGGCAATCCTGTCCGCGCTGTTGGTTCAATTACCGATATCACGGAGCGCAAGCAGGCGGAGGAACGAGAGCGGCAAAAAACACGGGAGTTAGAATTCACTCTCAATGAATTAAAACGCACTCAAACCCAACTGATTCAAGCCGAAAAAATGTCTTCGTTGGGACAAATGGTGGCAGGAATTGCCCACGAAATTAATAATCCCACCAGTTTTATCTATGGGAATATCGAGCCAGCGACGGAGTATGCGGAAACTCTGCTCCACTTAGTCCAGCTTTATCGACAGCATTACCCAGAACCTGTCAGCGCGATCGCAGAACAACTGGATACTATAGATGTTGATTTTATTGCCTACGATTTCCCCAAACTACTAGCCTCTATGGAAGAGGGGGCGAATCGAATCATTAAGATTGTCCAATCCTTACGCAATTTTTCGCGTTTGGATGAAGCGGAGTGCAAGCAGGTCAATATTCAGGACGGGATTGATAATACCCTATTACTCTTACAGCACCGACTCAAAGAACAATCCCACCGTCCTCAGATTCAGGTGATTAAAGAGTATAATCAACTACCAACGCTTAAATGTTATCCCGGTCAGCTTAATCAGGTGTTTATGAATATCCTCAGTAATGCTATTGATGCCTTAGAGGAGAAACTGGAAACTGACCTGGACTTTGAACCCAAACTTTGGGTTCGCACGGCTGTGATTCCTGGTGAGGAAGGGTCTAAGGATAGCGAGAATCAGGGGAGTTCAAAGGTGGTAATATATATGGGAAACAATGGGGCAGAAATACCGACCGAGGTTTATCAGCGTATATTTGATCCATTTTTTACCACCAAACCTGTAGGTAAGGGAACAGGTTTAGGATTATCCATCAGTTATCAGATTGTCGTGGAACGCCATGGGGGTGAGTTGCGCTGTGAGTCGATTCCCGGTCAAGGAACGGAATTTGCGATCGCATTACCTAGTTAGGGGCTGCTGAATAAGTCTTGTGGTGGGGAGAGGGAATAGGGAACACCTCGGCTTACCTCGACTCCGCTCGGTAACAGGCTCGGTGTGGAATGGGCAATGGGCAATGGTTTCACCCCTCTGTCGAGGGAAAATTTGGTGCTGTTGTCGGCGAAAAGTTCAGGATACAAGAGGGGGGTAGTATAAAAACCTTGCACTTGTTGGGTCGAAAAATGGTTTGAAACCCCTACCTGGTCTACCTTACACATTTATACAGCAAGCCCTAATTAATGATGCAAAAAATTAGCGCAATTGTCCTAATAATGGCTGTGTGGATACTCGGTAACTGTAAATTGGGTGTTAAGTAGTCGGACAAAAGAAAACGGCACTGTATGAAGTGTTGTAATGAAGAATCCCAGATGGCTGAAAACACACAGGATTGTGTTCATCTCTCGTGAATAGTGTATAACCACTGCTCCACGCGATCGCCCATCGCTTGCGTCGAGTATTTGGCTTCAGCTTGTTGACGACAGGTATAGCGGTTAATCCTATCCAATCCGTTAATCGCCTCAACCAATCCCGCCACAGAATCCGGTTCTACCAAAAACCCCGTTTTCCCCTCCTCGACAATTTCCGCCGGTCCACCGCGACGGTAAGCAATCACAGGAACGCCACAGGCGAGGGCTTCTATCGCCACATTGCCAAAGGCTTCTACCCAACGCGGCGTCATTAATAATCCCCGACATCGCCGTAACTGTTCCTGCAACTCACTCGTCGAGAAAAACCCTAAATAATCAATCGGCGCTTCCGGGTAATCCCGCAAAATCTGTTGCCAATAGTCCTGATTTTGCAGCACTCCCATAATTTTCAGGGGAATCCCCGTCTTATGAGACGCCGCCACTGCATCCTCTAACCCCTTTTCTGGGGCAATTCGCCCCATCCATCCGATCCACGGTTCTGGTTCTGGACAAAAATTATAGCATGATAAATCAATACCACTACCCAAACACCGACAGCGATCGCCAAATCTAAATGTAGCCGCCTGGGATTGGGAATAGACGCCCACTGTACCCGGAAACGCCATTACCACTTTCTCGATAATCTCATCCATCGCATCGGAGATAGAACTCATCGTCACCCAATGGGCAACGGGACGAGAAAAAAACGGGGTTACATAAAAGGGCAGCCAATCATAGGCAAAATTGACAATTAAATCATAGTCGAATTGTACTTGTCGTGCATAATCCCAAAACCCTGCCAAAACTGAAGACGGAGGAATAATAATCGGTGTATCTCGTGTTTGTGTTTGAGCGCTAGTTTGCACCGTTCCGCTAATTTCCACCAGAGGCATACCCCAACCCGTGGACCCTTGCGTTGCTACAATGGTGACTTGATGTCCACGTCTGACTAAATCGCTAGCAACATTACGTAACGTTAATTCAACACCGCCTGTCAATCCCGGACCCAAGGGACCCACTGGACTAGAAATGAGCAGTAGTTTTAGAGAATTCTTGTTCATTAAATTATGACTTATAAAATAACCCGTCAATTGTAGTGGCGTGGCACACCCTTGGCAATATAAATTAACCATTAACCCAGAAACCGTAGGGGCGCAAAGCTTTGCGCCCGGTTCAATGGTCAAATCCATTCCACAATTTTAGTCATACCCAATCCGCCTTTATTACCCCCTGCAAGAGGAGGCGATTGAAATCGCTGCTACACAAACAACGTCCGCCTGCGCGGACTAGGTTATAACGGGGATAGAATTCCCCGGATTTGGTATCACGGGGCGGGTTTAGCCACTCCAGCTACTTTATCACCAATAACCGACTAACAAAACTCACTTTTATTCATGACTTGGGCTTAGTAAGCAGAGAAACTTATATCCTCAACGACATTATTTTCAAATCTCACAGTTGCAGAACTGATTTTACCAGAAGCGGCATCTAACGTTTGATCATCATAATCCCAATAACTAACATTATTCCAGATGATTTTACCCAAATCCAATGTGCTATCAGGTCTACCGACTGCTTGAATCAATTCCTGCTTAGTCTTCCCCAAAACCACACGGCGAAAATTGTCTTGCAACATCACTTTTGGTCAGAGTCGAAGCGCGATATAAACTCGGATATGACTGGCTGCAACGGCGCTCTAAATATAAAAAGACTGGACACAATAATTGCTGGAATCATCAGCGAAATTCCCACAGATATGCCTTTTTTTACTTGTTTTTTTATCTGCTTTTGTAGTTTCTGTTGTTTTTTCTTTTTGCGCCCCCGTTTTTCTTCTATATTTCTGACCGCTGTATCAACAAGATGTGGCGTAATTCCTGCCTCTGAACCAATTTGTTTTAGATCCGCTAAGGAGTAAGTTTTATTAGCTTCAGCCTGCAAACGAGCCGCTTCTACTAGGATCTCGCCTACTGCATCCTCAGGAATAGATTTAATGTCCTTTAGACAGTCTCTAGTTGCCTTATTATTCCTTTTTCGATGTGACTTCTTCCCCATATTCTCTCCTTGACTGTTACCGAGTTTAATTGAGCCATTATCGATACATCATATCAGGACTTCCTAAAATCAAAGCTGCCTGTAACTTTTCGGGACTATTCTCAATCTCCATTTTAGTTTGAGCCGAAATACTATCACCTAATGTATTCAGAAGTTGACTCGCATCCACTGATTGATTATCACCCAAACGCCCCTGGGCTATCGCCGTTGCCAAACTAACCCGCCGCAGCATCGCATCGGGACTCAACCAAGCCTCTTGAGTATTTTTATAGCCCTCAGGCGTGGAACAGTTATAAAGCGGCATACTCAGTTGATTTAACATACCCGAAATCCGCTTTAAATTTGGCTCTTTTGTCCCCGTCGCCCGGACAGCGGAAATAATATAGTGATAGGGAGTCTTAAATTTACGACCATACTCATTTGCCTGCCAAAACTCAGGGCTTTTAAAAAGGATTTCTAAGACAGCCCGAATATTTCCCTCTGTCTGCAAAAATTCCTTAGCCAGTTGCTTTACTAAACCAGAAGGCGGCTGATCGGCGACAAAGTATTGGGCAAGTTTATAACTAATATAACGGGCAGTTGCTGGATGACTCGCTAAACTATCGATCGCCTGTTCCACTTCCGCCACACCACTGCCTTTTATCCGTTGACCCAGAAACAGTTTATCACTATAGTCATGGCGGTTTCTATCAAAATAAAAGCCATTGCTATCCCCCTTATTCCCATCCAAATCCAATCCCCATCCGGTTAGAATATGAGCCAAAGCAATTACATCATCCTGACTATAGCCGCCATCAACACCCAAGGTATGAAGTTCCATCAATTCACGGGCATAGTTCTCATTAATACCGCGAAATCTCCCTTTTGCTCCCGGACTATTAGGGGCAGTATTGCGCCAGTTATCTAAATAAACTAACATCGCCGGATGATGAACCGTTGCGGCTAATAAATCTCGAAAATGACCCAGCGCATAAGGTCGAATCGCTTGTTGTTCATAGGCACTCACCCAGAATTTAACATCTCCTTTTTTAGCAAAGATATTAAAGTGATTAAACCAAAAGTTTACCATCACCTCTTGCAATTGCCGAGGACTGGCGATCGCACGCAGTAATCGCGCCTGTATTGCTTGCTGTAAGGGTTGTTTAGCTTTTTGGCGAGCTTGCTGACGTTCCTCCTCTGAACGCTGTTTCTGGCGGCGAGGTTTATACTGTCTGAGTAATTGAACTGGAGTCAGTTTAAGAGTACGCCATTGATTAAGCTGGCGAGTTATTTGTGGAGATTCGGGAATGGAGTCTGGCGAAAGTTGAGATTGAATATAAGCCTCAATCCCCATCGATTGGATTTGTTCAATATCACCGGGACGAGTACCAAAACTGAGACGGTTTAGAATATGGAGGGATTTTATCATTTGTCAAACAAGAGGGAACAGGGAATAGGGAACAGGGAACAGGGAATTCGGTAATAGGCAATACATAATTTAGAGGGGTGGGTTTAGTGACATTAGGACGAAAAATAACGATATAATCATTCAATCTTCCTCATCTTCCCCATCTCCCCCATCTTCCCCATCTCCCCCATCTCCCTCATCTTCCCCATCTCTTCTATGACGCTACGCGATTATCCTCCAAGGCGACAAAATTATCCGCTGGGCGCACTTGTTGCAGCAGATTTTGTAAATCTTCCCCTTCAATCACCTCCGTTGCTAATATCTGTTGGGCAATTTGTTCGAGTAAATCGCGATTGTGATTGAGAATCGCTAAGGCTTTCTGATGAGAGGTTTCCACAATTTCTCGCACTTCCACATCAATCGCTTTTGCCGTTTCATCACTCACACTCCGGCGTATATTCCCGCCACTATTGCCCAGAAAACTATTGCCTTGAGCCTGATTATACGCCAAAGGACCCAAAACTTTACTCATCCCATAAGTCGTGACCATGCGTTCAGCTAACTCTGTGGCGCGTTGCAAATCATTTGCAGCCCCGGTGGTGATATTACCAAAGACAATTTCTTCAGCAGCGCGTCCTCCTAATAGGGTGGCAATATCGCCGCGAAGTTCCACTTCATTCATCAAAAAACGGTCTTCTGTGGGGAGTTGCAGTGTGTATCCCAACGCAGACATTCCCCGTGGCACAATGGAAATCTTCGCGACTTTACCACTCCCTGGCATTAACGCACCCACTAAAGCATGACCAACTTCGTGATAGGCGACAATCTTCTTCTCGACATCGCTGAGAACCCGGCTTTTCTTCTCCAATCCCGCCACGACTCGTTCAATAGCTTCGGCAAAGTCGGCTTGAGCAATGGTATCCTGTCGCCTGCGGGCAGCTAATAAGGCGGCTTCATTGACTAGATTGGCTAAATCCGCCCCAGCAAACCCAGGTGTCCGAGTTGCGATCGCGTGCAGATCCACATCCTCGCCCAATTTTACTTTCTGGGCATAAATGCTTAATATTTCTTTACGCCCAGCTAAATCAGGACGGTCAACCAATACTTGACGGTCAAAGCGTCCTGGACGTAACAAGGCGCGGTCTAAGCTTTCTGGGCGGTTTGTCGCCGCTAGGACAATTACCGTCGCATCGCCAGCCGCAAAGCCATCCATCTCAGTGAGCAATTGGTTCAGCGTCTGTTCCCGTTCATCATTTCCGCCACTATGGAAATTCCCGCTACTCCGAGATTTGCCGATCGCATCTAATTCATCAATAAAGATAATACAGGGCGCTTTCTTTTTTGCCTGCTCAAACAAATCCCGCACCCGCGCAGCACCCGTTCCTACAAACAGTTCCACAAACTCCGAAGCAGAAATACTAAAGAAAGGAACCCCGGCTTCCCCAGCTACCGCTTTTGCCAAGAGTGTTTTTCCCGTTCCCGGAGGTCCCACCAGCAGTACCCCTTTGGGGATTCGCGCCCCAATTTCGGTAAAGCGATCGGGGTTTTGTAGGAATTCGACAATTTCCACTAATTCTGTCTTAGCTTCCTCCGCCCCGGCGACATTAGCAAAGGTAATTTTAGCCGATTCTCCTTCTACATAAACCTTTGCCTTACTTTTACTAAACGAAAGCGCACCTTCAGCATCTCTGTCATTGCGACGCAGGAAAAACTGAAAGGCGGCGACGAGGATTAGCGGCGGAACCACCCAACTTAACAGACTCAGTAACCAACCATTTTTGGGAGGAGGCGCAGCAAAAAATTCAATCTCCTGTTCCTGAAGCGTGTTCACCAAGTCTGGATCATAAACCCGGAGTGTGGCATAGATTTGTCCTTGTTGCTCATCCTCGTTGAGCAGTTCATCGGTTGGGTTGAGCGGATCGTCAGATGTTGAATTTAACGGATTGTCGGGTGTATCCAGATCCGGTTCTACTTCTGTGTCTAGGGGCGGTTTTGGCGTTTCCAGCAAGTCTTGAGTGGCTTGGAGAGGATCTTGAGTGGCTTGCAGCAAGTCTTGAGTCGCCTTCAGCGGATCTTGGGCTGGCTTAAGCTGAAAAATCACTTGGTCTTCCCCCACCGAAACCCGTGTGACTTTTCCGTCGTCCAGTTGGTCGAGAAATTCGCTATAGGGTACTAGGGGAAACCGAGGGGATTTGGGTACAAACAAGTACCCCAGTAAGGATACACTCGCCAGAACTAATAGAATAAGACCAATCTGGCGACCGTGTGGCGATTTCGGTTTGTCTTTAATACTCATACATTTGTTATCTGCACGCTTGATGCCGTGGGCTTGGGTGGATGGGAGAATTCCTATTTTTAGGGTAGCAAGTTAGCGTCTTATTCAAGGCATCAGAAGCCCACGCTCTCCCGTAGGGGAGCGTTGGGTACGCATTGGTATCAACTTACAGCGCTTTGCGCTGTAATAAAGTACAGTAGATCAAAGTCCCCCTTTTTAAGGGGGATTTAGGGGGATCGACAATGTACCGCATAGCAGAGCAAACTGCTGTAAGGTGCAAACTAATACTGACAAGGTTTTAAGTTGTGTCTATCTACTCCTTGACATTTTCCCCCTCATCCCCTAACCCCTTCTCCCACCGTGGGGAGAAGGGGGATCGGATTCTCTTACTCCCCTCTCCCGTGCAAAAAAAGCGAAGCATCCGCTGGCTTCCCCCTTTTGAAGGGGGACGGGAGGGGGATCTATAAGGCTGACAGGTGTAGGTTTGTCCTCTGTCTTCTGCCTTTTTGGACTAACGCTCATATTCCACATAATCCACTTGTCTATCATCAAGAGGAGGCGGTATTACTTCAGTGCGCCGCCTAGCTGAGGGGGCATAAGGAAGCGCATTGTAGGGATGGGGAACCACGTAAGTCGTCCGAGGAGGACGTGGTTGTTGTTGTCGCGACAGCACTGCCAATAATCCCACAACTACAACACCACCACTAATTGTTACCGCCATACCACCCAATCCCCAAACCAAGCCGGAAATAATCGAATTATCTTGCTCAGACTGCTGAACAGGAGTTACAGGGGGCGCTGCTTCAATCCGAGGTGGTATGAAACTATTGGGATTATTGGGATTAGTTTGTCCCATAAGATTGTCAATCAACGCTTGCTGGTTTTGCACTTGAGCTTTTAGCTGTTCCGTTTCGGCGCGTTGCTGTTCCAGCATGCCTTTCAAGCGTTCTACTGTAACCTGTTGCTGTTCAAAATCATTACCTGCAAAACCCGGTGTCGTCTGAACTGGCATTTGCGGGTTCTGCCCATAAGTCGGATTATAGGGATTATAAGGATTGCTCTGTGGAAGTTGAGCGGTTTGAGAGGGAGGGGCATTGGTAATGCCAAGACTGTCTCCGCCTTTCATCATAAACAGAACCGCTACCCCCGCAAAGGCAGCCCCTGTTAGGAATGCCATACCATCACTCATCGCTCTTACCTCACATTTAAAACTGAACTACCACACATTGTTACTGATACAGGCTGACTGCCGTTGGTGAGACTTGACTCCTTATGAGTTTATACCTCATTGAGTCTCTTGGGGGTTTCTCTAGCTGTTCTCCGTTTTCTAATTGAAAACGAGAAAGGCTCAATTGTCCATCCCCAAGGATTTTAAAACGTTTCTAGGCAGTATCACCAGGGTTATAAGAATTTCTATAGTTCCTGATATTGGTATCAATTTAAACCAAAATGCTCGGAATTGACAGACAGGTTTTGCCCTCACCCCTATCCCCTTTCCCAAGCCTGGGAGGGGGGATAGAATTTTTCCAGGTGGGTATTTTAAGCTACCTTAGGTCTAGAATTCAAGGTAAATCTACTCTACTATAGCCGCACAATCCGGATTGTGCTTCGATTCTAGACTATTCCACCATCCTGCGATCGCGCTTTCCCTATCACTTCATCGAAAGCTAGGGTAGGTAAGGGATAGGGGAAAATTTTTTCAAGATGAGCGATCGCGGATACCTTAGCAGTTTTCTCAACCTGTGACAACTTGATCCCATGAGCAGTGATTCATAATAATCACTAATCTAAAGCAGACGATGATCGCCTGTCTGTGGGACAATAGAATAGGACTGACGCTTGCTTCATGCTTTATCGGATCAATAGCGAATATTAGCCTTCTTGCGGGTATGGGTTGTGCGTCAGGTATCAAAACAGCCGACTTTAAAAGCCACATCTACTGCTGCTCACTACACAATTAATTTATGTCCACAGCCCCTAAAATTATCTCAGAAAATCGATGCTTCGGTGGTACAGTTGGCTTTTACTCCCATCACTCTCAAACCTGCAACAGTAAAATGCGGTTTGCTGTCTACCAACCGCCTCAAGCCAAATCCGAACGAGTCCCCGTTCTCTATTTCCTTTCTGGCTTAACCTGTACCGAAGAAAATTTCATGGCAAAAGCTGGGGCGCAGAAGTTTGCGGCGGAGCATGAATTAATGCTGGTGGCACCAGATACCAGTCCCCGCGATACGGGAATTCCGGGAGAAAATGACGACTGGGACTTCGGTACTGGCGCGGGTTTTTACGTCGATGCGACAGTAGAACCCTGGTCAGACCATTATCAAATGTATAGCTATGTCGTTGAGGAATTGCCAGCAATTATTGCCCAACATTTCCCGGCTCAAATTGATCATCAGGGCATTTTTGGTCATTCCATGGGGGGTCATGGGGCGCTGATTTGTGCTTTAAGAAATCCTGAGCAATATACCTCTGTTTCTGCGTTAGCCCCCATTGCTGCACCAACACAATGTCCTTGGGGACAAAAAGCATTTACGAATTATTTGGGTGAGGATGAAGAAAATTGGGATATCTATGATGCTAGCGAATTAGTTTTGAATGTTGGATATAAGCGCCCAATTTTGATTGATCAAGGGACAGCCGATCCTTTTTTGGAAAAGCAGCAATTGCTTCCTGGTATCTTTGCCCAAGCTTGTGAAAAAGCTGGGGTTCCTTTAACATTACGTTTCCAAGAAGGGTACAATCACAGTTATTATTTCATTTCCTCGTTTGTGGAAGACCATATTCGCCATCATGCAATGGCGTTAAAGGAGAATTAAGATATCGATGCTGTTGGTTGAAGAAAAGACCCCTCCCTAGCCCTCCCCTGCAAGGGGAGGGAATCGGAATATATTTGTTATTTGGAGGTGATTCCAATACCCAACTTAAATGTATTACAGCTTAACCAAAACTTTCAGAGGCTAACAAATAAGATTCACCACTACTCGAATCGCTCTCGATTTCTACAAAAGCTGAATCTGTGCCATCTGGAGAAAGCTGTCTTCTAGCAATTCCTTGACTCACGATTTGTAACAACCTTCGGGGAGTAAAGGATTCCAATTCTACAAAATTACCCAACTCTAACCATTCTAGTTCCTCTGCCGACAAATTCTGCCGCACATCTGGAGATAATTGTTTTGCCTGTTGCGCTGATTCTGCTGATCCTCGGACAAAAAAATTACGTTTGCTGTTTAATATATGACGAGGAAGTAATCCCAAATCGTAAAGTGTCACTGTACTTTCGGCAAACCAGTTTTGGCTAGTTCGCAGGTGATGAAGCAATCTGACGCCACGAGGACTGGCATCATGGAGGGCATAAACTTTTAATTCTGGATTACGTTTTAACATTTGTAAGACTGTTCTAAAAATTCTTCGGGGATAGCCATTGATACTGAGAACAGCGCAGTTATTTTCAAAGTGGAAATTATTCGCAATCAGGAGTTGTGCAATAGTCGCACTATCACAAACGACTACTCGGTCAAAACTATAGGCGCTGATATCTGGACTGATTTCGGCTTCGGTATTCTCCTCACGAGGAGAGGGTAGCATTTTTTCTAATGAACCATTAACGTCTGTCCAGTGATTCAGCCAATATTGAACTTTGTTTGGGTCTATAAACAACAACTTAGGAATTTTATATTTATGATTTAATTGTCGGCTTCCCAAATATATGGATATCATTCCTATGATGATGTAAAGAGAAAATGCAATTAATGAATTTAAAGTTACTAAGTTTAAATAAAAGCCGACAAAGATTATTAAGACTCCTGTAAGTCTTAATAGTTTAGAATTGGATTCGTAGCTTTCGCGGTTTGTTTTAGTGGGTTTGCTGACCTTTAACAAATAAGCAATTGTCAATAAGCTGGGTATAATTGATAGTACCATAAAATACAACTTTGGCAATATATTATTCAACAATAAAACATTATATATAAAGCCAGCAAAGAATATATATAACATCAAGAAAAATAAAAAACTCACATATGCACAACCGGTGAAAGAGCATCCATAGTCACCGCTTCCAAACCGACCCCTCAAACGCCTATCCAAAAAATACAAGAATTGCTTAGGTGTAAAAAACAGAGTACCGTTAGCCGAAATATCTGCGATCGCCTTGGCAAAAAATGGGTCAGTAAATGTTGGTGTACCCATACTCGTCGGCTCAAAAGCAAAGGGATGCCCACAATTTTTACACCGCCCCTGATGTTCAGTCCGTTCTTGTAAATTATTATCCGTCTGACATTGAATACATTTCATGATTAGCGCTTACCAATACCACTCTTTAATGGCATCATCCATTCCTGATGGCAATAGATAAGCACGATTAGTTTAAGCTTTGGTTAAGCTAAGTGGAAGTGTAGAGTTTTGTTAATTTTGGTGATTAAGAGCCATTGTTTGCATAAAATTAGCAGCAGGTCGTAAGCTGTCATGCATTTAAATTTGGTATTAGTAGCGAGCAAGATGTTTAGTAGCGAGCAAGATGTTTAGTAGCGAGCAAGATGCTTAGTAGCGAGCAAGATGCTTAGTAGCGAGCAAGATGTTTAGTAGCGAGCAAGATGTTTAGTAGCGAGCAAGATGTTTAGTAGCGAGCAAGATGCTCGCACTACATACAAGGAATTCGCCATTATTGGCATTAAGGTTTAAATGCCGAACAGCTTAACTCCTCTCTAAACTTTCTAAATTATCGGTGATTTTGCCTCATCTAGATATCTGTTCCCACTCAAGGTGAATCTGATGATCAAACATGGTGATCCGTCTCCCATCCCTTATATTCTGAGCACCCTCGTCTTACTCGCGGCTGGCTACGGATGGTTTTATCTGAAGAATCAAACCCCAACCATCAACACCACCGTTCCCACAACTCCTCCTCCCACCTCATCTGGTGTCTCTCCAACACCTCCACCCGCCCCCACACCAACCCCTGCGGCTGCTTCGTTTCCGCCGCCAACGGCTGTCGCGAGTGGTACTCAGGTGAGAATTGATGGTTCTACGAGTATGGTGGGTATTAATCAAACTCTCAAAAATGGCTTTGAACAACAATTTCCGAATACAACCGTTATTCCCCAAGCCAGAGGTTCTGATCAAGGAATTCAAAACCTATTAGCTGGGAACACGGATATCGCGGCGATTTCTCGACCTCTGACTCCTCAAGAACAAAGTCAAAACTTAGTCGCTATGCCAATTGCCACGGATGCGATCGCGATCGTCGTTGGTGTGTATAATCCCCTTACAGGCGGACTAACTCCGACTCAAGTCGAGGATATTTTCCAAGGAAAAATTACCAATTGGTCACAAGTCGGCGGTGCTGCAAATGCCATCCGCGTCATCAATCGTCCCGCGATTAGTGGCACCCATCAAGCATTTCAAGAATTAGTATTAGCTGGAGAAAATTTTGGCACAACGCCGAATATTACCACCCTACCCCAAGACGCGACAACACCCCTACTTCGCGCATTAGGGAATGACGGAATTGGTTATGCGACTTACACGCAGGTGATGAACCAGAAAACCGTGCGTTCTTTAGCTGTTAATGGTGTACTTCCCGATCAACCGACGTATCCCTATCAACGAACCCTCTATTACGTCTACAAAAACCCAGCGAATCCAGCGGTTCAAGCCTTCTTAGGTTATGCAAATTCACCCCAAGGCAAGCAACTGATATCAGCAGGAAATTGAGTTATAGTAAAACAACCCACTTTGGGAAAGTTTCTCTGACAGAACTTACTTGATGAGGTACAGTCTCTAAGCAAGATCCCCGACTTCTTGAAGAAGTCGGGGATCTGTCTGTGTACCTCACGGGGCGGGTTTAGTTGCATCTGGGTGAGGTGAAAAACGATAATAGTCAAACCCGCCCCTACAATTTATCGAACCCTATTCCCCCTTCCCTATTACCTGACGAATAACGAATGACAAATGACAAATGACGAATGACAAAATCAAGCAACATTAGCAGGTTCGACTTGCGCCAAAAACTGGAACGCTTTAGCAATATAAGCCGCACATTGTTTAGGAGACGTATCATAAAAAGCCCGCCAAGCGGCTGCCTTATATTCGTCATACTTATCGGCTCGTTCTGGATATCGCTCTAACCAGCCTAACCGCACAGCATGACCAATTAACACATCCAGGACAATGTATTCTTCAATTTCCAACTCTGGATTTCGTTCCAATATCGCGGCTAATTCCACAAGTGCCTCAATATTTACCTGTCGATAGGTTGGCACTTGAATTTTATTGAGTAAATGCTCAACCCGTAGAGCAAAATTCTTTTCTCCAGGTGTCATTTCTGAGAGCAAGGGTTGACTATCCAGTCGATTGCGACGCTCTAATTTATCACCAATCACCAAACCCTTACAATGTTTCATCACTTGCCAAACTTTCGGGTAAAAGTCTTTCGGAACCCGACCCGCACTACCATCAAGTTGGCGTTTTCTCAGCCAATTTTCCGCCATGGTAATGTCTTCGTCAATATAGATTCGTTCCTCTGGCAATATCACCCAATTAATCGCATATTGCGGTTGCTTAACATGCAGCGATTCTTGTTGGCGTAATTTTTGATTAACCCCTTCATATCCGGCTAAACAGGAACGCAAGCGCATTTTGATGTCAAAAGGGCTTAAGCGCATCAATGCTTCATACGCTTCATCTTGCGTCACGCCTAATTCAGCCGCCAGTTCACTCGTCAACAGCAGGATTAAATACCCAACCCGCAGTGTGAGTAAGCCATCAACCAGATGCGGTTCAGATTTAATCAAAATACTCAAGTAAATCAAGATTTCCTGAGTTAAAACGCGATCGCGAATATCTTCTCGGCAAAATTCGTCGATCTTTGCCCGGAGTTCCAGATGAGACATTGGGTTTTTAATTAGAGAAGCCTCACTGTAAGCTTTGCCAACAGTAATCTGTTTCCCGCGCACCAAAATATCCGTCACCGCATCGGACAAACTAATTTCAACTTTATTCAGTAACCCCGCCGCTTGACGAATCACACCCCAGTAGGGAGATGCTCCTTCACTACTAGCTCTCGTATACACTTCATTCAGCAAATCCGCCACCGTCACCACTCGTTGAGGTTGACCAAACCCTGTATCAAACTCCAGTCCCCGCAGATTTTTCAGAGTGCGTAATAATTCAATTTGCTCATAAAAATTTTCTGAATGCCGCAAACTGTCCAGCAAGAGTTGCAGATTCGTTTCGCATTCCAGCAAGAATTCCTGGGTATGACTTAACGGACCATTGTTTAGCGGATGATTCCTCAGGTAATACTCAGGTGGTGCTGCATCTTGAACCGCAGAGTCGCTAAATTCAAACCCTTGCAGCGTATCAATGCGTTCAACGCCTGCTGTGAGCATTAACTGATTTAAACGCCCTAACTTTACCCGCACCCCATTACAAAGTCCCTCTTGCAATTCTTGGATTAATTCCAGTAAAGCAGAACCCTGAAGTTGCTCTTGTCCCGGATGACTGGTTTCTTCTGCCGTCTGCACCATCTGATGCGTTAATAACAATGTCACTGTTGGACGTCCCAACTCACCCCAATGGCGTTGAATATACGTCAGCTCACTTTTAATTTGAGCCACCAGGAAATGATAATCCAAGGTCAAATAAAACTGTTGCTGGTCTAAAAATGCGGGCAAAAATACAATCGTTTCTTGCCCGAAGCGAAAAATACGAGATGTGGTCAAACTTCGCAGGCGTCGAATCGGGCGTCCGGTTAATCCTAAGGAATCACACCGTCCAATTTGGGCATACAATCGGGATAAATCAGTTGCCTGACGCACTTGCACCGGATCAACTTGTTTGGGGGTCTGGGTGGCAATCCCATAAGCCGCCAGTTGCGCCTGTAATGCTTCATCCTCTGCCAACAGCGCAATTTGGACCACCGGATCTTGGTGACGCCCTACGCAAAAATGACGCCCTAAGGGGTCAACATCTCCCCGCGTAATTAATCCGTCATGAAGCATTTGGGCAAACAGATACAAACTCTGCGCCCAGACGAGGGGTAAATTTTCATTGGGTTTGCGATTTTGGGAATGGGGAGACGTGCGTTCAGCTTCAATTTTCTCTTCGGGAACGTAATACACTTCCGGTAATAAACGCATCCCATCGCGCTCAACCAGCAATGTATCCAAACGCCCCAGATAATTCCGCGCCCGTTCAACGTCTCCTCGAAACCAGCCATCTAGGGCTAAGTAGGTAAAAAATAGGGGCCACTCGCATTCAATATGTTCAAATTGTTGCAGTTCCCAGGGTTCATAATGCAAGCGAGTGGTATCTTCTAAGACGGTTTGATGTCCATCTCGCAGGAACCGCTTACACCCGTAGAGTCCTTGTAGTTTATCGACAATCTTTTGACGAGTTCTCTCCAGCAGTTCCACGTCTTCGATGGCAAATGCCGGGAACCCGATTACACTTAATAATGCCGCATCGGTTTCCTTGGAACTCGATTCCCGTGGTAATAGGGATTCTAACGTAATCCGCGATCGCGCAATTTCATCGGGGAGAACGTGAATGACGGAAGCTTGAGACCCCCGCACCCCAAATAAATCGAGTCCGTTAATCGCCTCTAATGCGGCTTTTGCCATGCCAACGGAACTGGCATTCAATTCAGGATTCCCGTGATTAACTTTATTCCCCCGTTCCCAAATTCCGTAATCCGGTGTCCGATAGGTACGACCAATGTAATACACCAGATTCTGAATGAAATGCACTTCAGCAATAGTGTAAACAATGTGTAACCCTGATGCGGTCATCTGAGCCAGCATCAACAGGAATAGGGAGGTAGCATCGAGCTGCAAATGACCCCACTCATCATCCCCCACGACTACATCGCCCGTGCTGGTATTATACTTGGCGTGCAGTGCGTCTAGCAGAGATTGGTTGTCTTTGAACCGTTCCACTTTGGCGGCTTGCCGCATCATACAAAACAGCAGCCCCCGCATCAGTTTGACCACACTTTGTTCCAGTTCAAAGGTGCGCCCACTATCGGCGTCAAGTTTGCGGTACGCTAAGGCTAATCCCCAAACTGCCAAAATGCTGTAAACGTTATCCCTAACCCAGGCATCGGTGTAGTCACCATGGGCATTGACGGCTGTACTGGCGGGTAATAATCCGGTAATTGGATTTTGGCGATCGAGAATAATCCGAATCTGCTGGTAATAATAGTCGAGTCGAGCTGGCTGTTGAGCTGCGATGATAGACATCCCTTAATCAAACTTTAAACAAAATTTATTTTTCCGGGGTGGTTCGTTAAAGCTAATGAGCAATTTTTATTAGCATTCCGGACATAATATTCACCTATCTTTCCGTCACCTTGACCCAATTCTTGTCGTTTTGCCAACAATTCGTTACATTAATTTACATAATGTAACCAAAACAACGAAGTTATGGACGAGCAACAGCAAAAAGAAGCAAAATTTGGGTTCACGGCGAACGCTGAGAATTGGAATGGTCGTTTAGCGATGATTGGTTTTGTTGCCGCGTTGATTACGGAATATGTTTCCGGTCAAGGTGTGTTACATTTCTGGGGACTTCTGTAATACGGCATCCTACAGTTTTAACTAGAATGGCACTGACTGGTATGCTGGTGGGTTGAGCGGAGTCGAAACCCACGATGGCGGTGTGACCCAGCTAAAATTGTGGATTAGATTTGACGTTAAACTGGGCGCAAGTCTTTGCGCCCCTACGGTTTCCGGGCGTGATTCTAATCCACCAAATAAGGTGTGCCACGCCACTACTGGACTGACACAGCTAAAATTGTGGAATAGGTTAGGTTGTAGGTTGGGTTGACGCCAGGAAACCCAACGAAATCTAGGGCTAAAGCCCTTACTACAAGCCGAATCTAATCTATCAAATAAGCTGTGCCACGACACTACGGTATATCAAGGGTTTCGGCGACCCAAAATGCACGCTTTTCAGCACCCTGGGTCTCAAGCAATGGGGAAAGAATAGCTGGGTGTTCAATCCTATGAACCCCAGCTTTCTGGTATTGTCCTAGTCCTAGCGGATATACTCCTTGAGAATGCTGTTGCGATTAGGATGGCGTAGTTTCCGCAGGGCTTTTGCCTCGATTTGGCGAATGCGTTCGCGGGTCACGTTAAAGATTTGACCGATTTCTTCTAGGGTTTTCATCCGTCCATCATCTAACCCATAGCGCAACCGGAGAACGTCTCGTTCGCGGGGGCTTAAGGTATCCAGGACGCTTTCTAAGTCTTCCCGCAGCAGATTTTTAGATACTTGGTCTTCTGGCGTTTCACCATCGGCTTCGATAAAGTCACCCAGGCGAGAGTCTTCTTCTTTACCAATTGGTGTTTCTAGGGAGATGGGAAGTTGGGCAGATTTGGCAATAAATCGCAGCTTCTCGATGGTCATTTCCATGCGATCTGCAATTTCTTCTTCGGTGGGTTTGCGACCCAATTCTTGAGAGAGGATTTTGGTGGTCTTTTTGATCCGGGAGATGGTTTCGTAGAGGTGAACGGGGAGGCGAATGGTACGGGATTGATCCGCGATCGCACGAGTGATGGCTTGTCGAATCCACCATGTCGCGTAGGTGGAGAATTTGTATCCTTTCTCGTGGTCGAACTTTTCCGCCGCCCGGATCAGTCCTAAAGAGCCTTCTTGAATCAGGTCTTGAAACGACAGACCCCGATTCATGTATTTCTTGGCAATGGACACAACTAGACGCAGGTTAGACTGCACCATTTTCTCTTTTGCCCGCCGACCCAGGAACAGGCGTTTGCGAAAGGCGGGAAGTTCCATGTTGACTGAACTCGCCCATTCTCCTTCCTTCGGTTCTCGCTCAAGCTGATCATACAAGCGATCGCGAATCCGTTCTAATTCCAATAAGTCAGCAATTTTACGCGCCAGTTCAATTTCTTCGTCAGCCCGTAATAGCCGAATTCGACCAATTTCTTGTAGGTAGAGGCGAATGGAATCTTCGGTATAGTGCTTCTTTTTCGCTTGTGTGCGACGGCGGGTAGAACGCACCTTACCAGGCTTACCATCTTCCTCCGGTTCGGGTTGAACAGCTTCCGAGTTCACGTCCGCCATATCATCTTGAGTGGCGTCATCCTCCAGCAAGAATTCAAACTCGCTTTGAGGCTGAGAAATTGTTGCAAGTACGTCGTGTGCCTGGGTCATGCCTTTTTCCTCATGCTCCTTCAGTTAAAGACCAGTAGATGTCTAATAATCTACTTAAAAGTTTAGCCAGTGATTTCATCTTACTTTTGCATTCTAATCGGTTATTGAATTGTTGAGCCTGAGAAACTCAGATGAAATTTATTCCTCTTAACTCAATAGGGATATGAATGCCGGGTAAAGTAATTTTTCATCCTGGCGGCTGTTGAGACTTTTTGATTCTAGCTTTAATTCAAAAAACTTGTTCGCGCTTTTGGGCAACTTAGATGGGCTGATAATCTTCAGCGGTTAAGAGCTTTTGCGCGAAATCGAAATGAATATTTGCCTAAAGAATGAAACCATTATAGATTGTCTTTCCTCGATTTGCATGGCTAGATGAATTGAGGGACTAAAGTCTAACTTGATGGAAGTACGCGAATAGAGTCGTAAGCTTTACTGTTACGCTAGGGAAAGCCATCGAAACTGAATCCGTCTGCTTGATGTCTCCCGGTTATGTCAATCCTTCTTTAATGTACTCTGGGACTCGACTGGTTCGTCCCGGACAAATCGCTGAAATGTGATCAGCCATTTTAATGAAGTTAGCTGACACTTCAAGAGCCTTAGTTTCTCTAGAGTTCATGAAACACCCTATTTTAGTACAAACGTTCTGTAGTGAGAGGATTCTTCTTCTTTGACTACGTTAGCGAAGTTCAGCGTACATGCAACAAATTTTTTGAGGGTAGAGGTAATGCATAAGTCACGAAGGCTCGATGGTGTGTAAAACATTTGTTTTAGCACACAATAGGAGTAGTTGTGTTTAAAATCTGAATAAAATTCGCCGAGATGGTTACAATACGTAACGCTTGTGTCCTCTTGTGTAAACTGGCAGTCGGAGATGGAGACAAGGCAAGGGGCAGGTGACAGATGGCAGAAGGGCAAGATCAAGGTGGCAAGGTCAAAAAGAATAATCAGGGTTTAGACGAACAGGAGATCACCAGCCACTGCGCCTCTATATCCCTGGTTCTTTCCCCTAACATTTAACTCTATATATAGTTGCAATAATCCCAGTTTTCGGCTGATGCTACTCTACCGATAGCGTTAACGCCAACTTAGTTCACAGCAAGAATGCCTCATTTGAGTTGCCATAGTTGATCAATAGTCACGAAATTATATCCTTGATCCAGTAGAGTTGGGATTAAGCTGGCTGTCGTTTGTGTCACGTCTTCTCCTCCACAGTAACCATCATGCAAGACCAAGAGTGATCCATTCTGTACTTGCTGTAGAACTCGCCGGATCACGACTGAAGTCCCAGGACGTACCCAGTCTTCTGGTACAACACTCCACATCACAGGTCGGTAATGCCATTGGTGTAATAATCTGAGAGTCTGGGGAGTAAACAAACCATTCGGGGGGCGAACATCCCGCAGGCGATCGGAGTTCAGTCCACAAGCTTGGGTAATTGTTGCTTGGGTTTTTTCTAAACTTTGCTTGAGCGTATCTGGTGTCAGCAAGGGGAAAGAGTGGTGATGATAGCCGTGCAATCCAATCCAATGACCCTGGGCGTAGACCTCACGGGCAACGTTTGGTGTCGATTTGACACAAGTCCCTAACCAGAAGAAGCTGGCTTTTACATCGTAGCGTTCTAGAACGTGCAGAAGTTGGGGGGTGTACTGAGGGTGAGGACCATCATCAAACGTAAGGGCAATGGTTCGTGACTGGGGTGAACCTGACCAAAGGCAATCGGGAAAGGTTATCTTCAGAATTGGGTATAAAAGGGGATAGAGTGGGGCAAACTGCATAAGGGTGGGGAAGCTGGGGAAGCAATGTAGAGACGTGCCATGGCACGTCTGGAAGCTGGGGAAGATAGACGAACTCTACCTCAAGATCATGCCTTTAAGCCTAGCGTTGGGTCAACACTCAACACTCAGTCAGGGCGGGTTTAGTCACATCCGGGTGAGGCAAGAAACGATAATAGTGAAACCCGCCCCTACACACTCAAAACTCACGCGCCATGCCCTCAAAGGTTGTGAAGGGTCAAAACTCAACACTCAAAACTTAAGTCATCTACGGTCAGTTGACCGTCAAAGGCATAGAATGTAATGCGAGAGATATTCGGCGCATTAATCTGTAGCTGGGTATTGGGAGGTGTAGATGAATCTGATCCAGCTAAATTGGGTTGAGTCGTCACTTGATCAATAAGCATACCCTGGGAGTCGTAAGCCGACATGATCGTTCGCTGGGAACTGGTGACGTAGCAGCAGAACCGAGCAATCGGCTGCAAAAATGTTGCTTCTAGCCAACCGCTTTTAGGTGCCGCCATGAGTACGATTGTACCAGAGCGGGGAGGATAGGCAGGGTTTGATGGCTGTAGAGCGATCGCGTTCTTAAATGTCACTCCAAACTGGTGAAATTGATGCTCTACCACTTCAAAACAGGTTAAAGCTTCCAAATTAAGGCAGACACTCTTCGGTCTTATCACGAGTAAACTCGACTCATATTCAGCTATATCCCAGGCAGGAGAAGCGATCGCCGCTTGCGACTTGATGAAGTTATCATCTATAATTTCCTGTAACTGTAAATTGCATTGCATTGTTATAACAGATTTTAAACAACAAATAAATAAATTGATCAGATCGAACACCGGAAAGCTTATAACTCTATAAGCCTAGAAAAAATGTCAAGTTTGAGGTTTCAAGCACCGTTTAAATCTCCTGCTCTCAAAATCACCAGATATCTCCGCTCTGCTGGCAAATCACGTTTACAGGCGGGTTATGCTCAAATGGAAACTCAGCCGCAATGATGCTCCCTGGAACCGTCTCACTCAAAACTACAAGTGTTTTTAAGATGATTACTGATATGAGTTTGTACCCTTTTGTGTGTAAACGTCCACTCACATAAAATCCTCCGATGAAATAATATTGAGAAAAGTTCCCTCAGTTCAAAATTTATGATTTTAACGCTTTTCTCAAAGATTGACTCACGTTGACCTAAGATTCCGGATTAAGGGAATCAACTTAAAGTCAGAGGCTCTCGACCCTAGAATCAGGGATGATAGCAATAGCGATAAGGTTGAGATATGATTGAACCCAACGGTTTTAAACAGCACTCCTTAGTGACCTCACTGGGACGCATGACATACTACACGGCTGACGACATGCCGTGGCAAACCCCAGAAACCCCTGAGCCAGAAGAACGACCAACATTAGTGTTTTTGCATGGCTTTGGGGGCGGGTCATCAGCCTATGAGTGGTCAAAGGTCTATCCGGCATTTGCCAGTGAGTATCGAGTTTTAGCCCCTGACCTCATCGGTTGGGGTCGTTCAGAGCATCCTGAACGCAATTATCAGATTGATGACTACATCACCACGATTAATGAATTCCTAGAGCAAACCTGTCCTCAAGGAACACCAGTGATTGCTTCGTCTCTAACCGCCGCTTTGACAATCCGAGCCGCGATCGCACGTCCTGAACTGTATAAGTCTTTGATTCTCACCACTCCATCAGGACTCTCTGATTTCGGGGAAGACTACACACGTAGCTTTTTTGCTCAGTTAATCAGCACACCGATTCTGGATCGCATCCTCTACAGCACTGGTGTCGCCACTGAAGGCGGTATCCGCAGTTTCTTGGAAAGTCGGCAATTTGCTCGTTCCAGCCGAATTTACTCAGAAATTGTGGATGCTTATTTAGCCTCAGCTCAACAACCCAATGCTGAATATGCAGCGCTGTCGTTTGTACGGGGAGACTTGTGCTTTGACTTATCCCTGTACATTACTCAACTGACCACTCCCACAGCAATTATCTGGGGACAAAAATCGGAATTTACCAGCCCAGAAATCGGCAAACGACTGGCGGCTCTCAATCCGAAAGCTGTTCAAGTCTTTCAAACCCTTGAGGATGTTGGATTGACTCCTCAGCTCGAATTACCAGCCGTCACAATTGGTTTAATCCAAAAGTATTTGAAAATGCTAAAGTCTGAGGACAGAATTGCAGATTAGTCCTTTGTCATTAGTCTTTTGTCATTTCATTATCTCCCCCAGCTCCCAGACGTAGCATGCTACGTCTCTACATGCTCCCTATTCCCTGTTCCCTTTCATCTTTCCTCCTCGTGGAGACCCCCGCTATAAACGAGGCGGATTAGGACAAGCGAAGCGAGTACCGCCAAAGTTTTAGCGGCGGGAGGAAACGAGGAAAAATTTATGGGGTTCAATACCCCTAAATTTTTCAAATCACTGTATGTATGAATACCCATCCTTTTTGTGAAGTGGCAAGCAGTATTTATGACTGATTCCTTGAACCAGTCCATCTGTTGTGGAAATATTGAAACTTCCAGTAGCACGAGTGGCTACCCGCCCAACGTAAGTTCCAATCTTTTTGCCAGAAGTGACAACAGCTTTAACGATGTCACCCGTCTGAAAACCTTTGTGAAATTTTGTTCTCTTGCAATAACGACTAGGAAACCCGAACTTGTCAGTACGGCACTGCTGACGGGTTCCGTGACCTTTAGCAGCAATCAATAGAGGTTTAACTTCTGATGTGATTAACTGCTCTGGGGTTGAAGCTCCAACACAGGCCGCGTCCCAGTAATGAGTTTTGTCTAAACCTCGGATGGTTCGGTTGTACTTGGTGCGACCACCCGTGCCAACTTCGACAGGTAAACCCGTTTTTTTGAGGTTATAGTACAGATTCCATCGGGTTGCGTTGACTGCTGCTGTGTCAGCCAAAGGTCTTTTAGCTTGAGACAGGATGCATTTGAGCAGGTCAGGTTTACCCTTGAGGAAATCCTTAATATCCTGGTTGCCCTTTTTCTGATTACAAGAGGTACAGGCTAGGCACAAGTTACTGATTCGGTTGGAACCCCCTTTTGAGCGGGCATTTATATGCTCAATCTCAAGTTGGGTGTCTTTTTCGCCACAGTAGGCACAGGTTCTGTTCCACTTTTCGAGCAAAAACTCACGGATTTCGTAACCGAATAGTGTGCCTTGTTGATAGCCTATTCCGCTAATTTCAGCGTCTTCCATCTGCTGAGTGTCAAACCTGACCAATTCTTGAGATATGGCAGTAATTTGAGATATGGATGATAGGCGATTAACCCAAGTCAAGATGTTGGCGACTCGACTGTTTAACGATGGTGGCAACCATCCTTCAGGGCGAGTACGGTTCAGAAAACGTGACTTGCGGTAACGAGTTTTGCGGTTACGGCGTGAGCGTCTTAACTGGCGGCGTGACGTTAAAGCATCCCGAATTTGAAACCCTCGGTGTTGTAACTGGGCAGCCCAAACAACCTCACCAGTACTGTCGTTGACTAATGCTAGTCCTGTAGTTTTCGCGCCTGGGTCGATTTTGACTCGAAGCGATTCTACTTTTGGGTTGACCACCTCCTTGTTCAGTATCACGGTGAAAGGGTAGCGCCGAAATACAGCGGCTTTCCCTTGAGATAACAGCATTCTTGCCCTACCTGAATGGATGGGGTTGAGAGGTTGCTTGTTGGTGTCTAAAACGAAAACTTTACTCAAAGCTTGAGTCTCCTTGCGGGTAATGTTAGCCTTGGCAATGTTACGAAAGCTTTTTGGGTTTACGACACTGACTTCAACCCGATATGTCTGTTTAATCGCAAACGATAGAGCTAAAAACTGGCTACGCATTCTTAGGTATCTTGACTTTCGTAACGTAGTGAATTAACACTCAGCCTGGTAAACTCTGGGCTTCTTTAAAAGCCCCCGCTAGAGTCGGTACTCCGACTTAGCGGCAGGTAGTTTACTCAACCCTGACATCAATCACGCTAGCGTTGAAATTGTAATCCTTACCCTCTAATTCCACAGGCGTTCCAATTTTAAGCTTGCTATTTCCCAGAACCGGACCATCATCGGTAATAGTGGCTTGACCACCGAGGGTCATTAGTATATCAGTGCTAAAGGTGTCAGGTCTGGGATCGGGTAGCGCTTTAGCCGAGCCATCGGGTTGAGGTACAATAACCAGTCTTGGCAATTCTTGTACCGATATGATGTCTACCTTACCAGAGGGTTGATTACGAATAACGATATTTGTTTTCTTTTCTGCTCTAAATTGAGACATCAAATCCTCTGGCTTACGCACGCTCAACCCTCGAACAATCAAATCAACTTCAACAGATTTTTCGGCGCTGCTTCCAGGTATCTGGGCGACGGAACCTGTACCTGGAATGAAAAAGATTCCCACAATCACTAATAAAATGACCAAGGCAGCCCCTAGATCAAGAATGCTGATTTTACCAAAAAGACGACCTTTAGAATCTAAAATAGTCATAAATCCTCACGATTAGTATTTTTTAACTCTCGTTTTAACATCAACAGAAGACTCAGTTATGCTGTCCTGAGTTAAATTACTACGGCAGCAACAATAGAATCAGTATAACCTGTGGAAAGCTTAGGAGTTTAAAACCGCTACCGCGCATTCCTCTCCGGTCTCGCATACACGGAGTTTCCTGCGACGGAGGCATTATTATGAGGATTCTTATGCTAGGCACAACGGCAGTCTCCAAAGGCTACTGAGCTTTACTGGCGTCTTCAGCGTGTGGGAGGTAAGCGATCGCATACCTACAATTCAGCCTATCCTCTGGGATGTCAGGGGAAGCAAAATTGTCAGACGTAGACGTAATTGATCAGGCGATCGCGTTCGTTCCGTTCGTAGTAAGCACTTTAGTGCCATAAACCGTTCGTAGTAGGCACTTTAGTGCCATAAACCTGACGGGGTGATACGCTACTTGGAAAGTAGGTAGTCTACCCGGTATAAGGTAGTAATAATAAGGCTTTGGCTTTGTTGTCAGTCCATGAGAGATCAGCGCTAAAGCGCTTACTACAAACTCTAAAGTTGACGCTATGGATCAGTTTTCCTCATCTGCTTTACCCCAGCCAGAAACTAAAACGCTGCGTTTTACCACCAAGTTCACCTATGGAGTGGGTGAGCTAGCAGCCGCGATTCCTGGCAATATTTTATCCTTTTTCTTCTTATTTTTTCTCACGAATATCGCTGGACTTAGTGCGAGTAAAGCGGGTACTGTGATGCTGATTAGCAAAGCCTGGGATGCGATTAATGATCCGTTGATTGGCTGGCTTAGTGATCACACCCGTTCACGTTGGGGACGGCGGTATCCGTGGATTGTCTGTGGGGCGGTTCCTTTGGGACTCTTTTTTATGTTGCTGTGGATTGTGCCGACGTTTAGTCAAGATGTAACGTTGAATCAGCAGGCTTTATTCGGTTACTACGGTGTTTTAGGGGTTCTATTTTATGCCGCGTTTACATCAGTGCTGCTGCCTTTCTCTGCTCTAGCTCCCGAACTGACTCAAGATTATCATGAACGGACTAGCTTGATTAGTTTTAAATCAGCATTTTCTGTCGGTGGCGCGATTCTGGCATTAGTTTTGGCTCAAGTGATCTTTTCTGTAGTGGAACACCCTAGCCAAAAATATTTAGTGTTAGGAATTGTCTGTGCTACTTGCGCTGTTGTATCTGCCTACGTCAGTGTTTTAGGAACTCATCGGGTTGTCCTCAATCAGCAAGCAACGGAAACAGTGAATGCGTCGGTACGCCCATCGTTACCCTGGCGATCGCAAATTGGCTATATTTTTGCCAATCGCCCTTTCTTGTATGTCATGGGTATTTATCTTTGTTCGTGGTTAGGGGTACAGATTACTGCCGCGATTTTGCCCTACTTTGTGATTAACTGGATGGGATTACCCGATCACCACTTTACCCAAGTCGCGATCGCGGTGCAAGGAACGGCGCTGATGATGATGTTTATTTGGAGTTTCGTGAGTAAGCGGTTGGGGAAAAAAGCGGTGTATTTAATTGGAATGCCGTTGTTAATTTTGGCGGAAGCTGGCTTATTTTTCCTGCAACCGGGTCAAGTTGGTTTACTCTATGGTTTAGCTGTACTGGCAGGGTTTGGTATTGCTACGGCTTATCTGATTCCCTGGTCAATGTTACCCGATGTTGTGGATCTCGATGAACTCAACAGCGGACAACGACGGGAGGGGATTTTCTATGGGTTCATGGTATTATTTCAGAAAATGGGGTTTGCGATCGCACTTTTTTTAGTGGGAAAAATACTCGACTGGGCTGGGTTTATTTCGAGTGTGGCGGGAGAACCCAATCCGGTGCAACCGGAGTCGGCGTTGTTCGCCATCCGGATGATTATTGGTCCTTTACCCACGTTGATCTTAATTTGCGGTTTGGTTTGTAGCTATTTTTATCCGATTACTCGCGAGGTTCATGTCCAAATTCTCCATCAACTTTGGGAACGCAATCATCAGTCATAGATCAATGGTAGGGGCGGGTTTAAGAAATGGTAGGGGCGGGTTTAGCCACTAAATTTCGATATTCACCAATAACCGAACAACAAAACCCGCCCTATCTCACCCCTAACTGATCTATACGTTATCAGTCGTCATAATGGAAAATACAGCAGAATACAGTTGCGCCTACTGTGGCGAAACCAACGTCACCTTTATTGACATTAGTGCAGGCTCTCAGCAATCGTATGTTGAGGATTGTCAGGTTTGTTGTCAACCGAATATTTTGTATGTCCGGATTGATGAAGATACCCTCGACGTGGAAATTGATACAGACGTGGAAAGTTAACTGGAACTGGCGCTTTTGTTCATTACTTTGAAGCTGGAGCGGTCTAAAATCAGTTCGGGTTTGTTACCTTTGCTCTTGAGCATAACTATTCGTCGCCATACTCTTTTTAAGAGTTTCACAAAAACTCAATAAATTTTGAAAGGTTTCGATGTGTTTCGAGTCATCTTGTACTCTTTTCTGTAATTGCTCTAAATAATATTCTTCCATGGCATCACCGGGAAACTTTTTAGTATAAGATATGTTTTTCGACTCAAAATTTTTTTGTACATATTTCAAATGAAAATCAGCGTGGTTTCTCATATTATACTTACTCATTTTTTCAGGATCATACTGAGAAACATCATAATAGTTTCCATAATCTGATAATGGTGATTCTAGTGGTTGTCTTGAATCAAAAATTTTTCTATTTCCTAATAACCAAGTCTCTATACAGCGTTTTTGTATTCAACTAAAAAATAAATATTCATTATTCATATTCTAAATAAGCTGTCATGCATTTAAATTGGGTATTAGTAGCGAGCAAGATGCTCGCACTATAACGTTTTCAGACTCCATGTGATACAGCTAAACAAGAGTAGAGCAAAGCTATCTGATGATTGCTGTACTACACGGTGTTAGAAAGTGCTGTACAAGGCTTTCGCCATTATTGACATTAAAGTTTAAATGCCGAACAGCTTATTTATCATCCTCAAGGACATTAATTAAATCAATAAAAGCTTTTTGTCTAGATTCGGAAATATGAAAATCTTTTGCATTTTTAACAGTTACCAAACTTCCTTGGCGAGTCACTATTTTCCAATAAGCAGGACTAATATTATTAATTACATAAGGATGATGACTGGTAACAATAGACTTTTTCCATGCCTTCCAGTCCTACCTCACCCCAACTCCACAGAAGGATCAGAGATGGCAACCTAGCATATCCCCATCTCCCAAAATTATAGAACTCCGAGTCAGTTTCCAAAGAACTGCCCAGCAAAATTTGTCCGGCTGCGAGGCGGTTCCCACAATCAAGATACCACACACGGGGAACTTCAGAACGGCTGTAATGGCTCCTATCCCGCCATTGAAGGCGTCAAACTACTTTATATTTATTAATTTTCCCTGGATGTACGAAAATTGCTAACGCTAGCATAAGGGGTCAACTACTCCTGAAACGCCAAAACTCAACAGTAGCATTAATTACAGATACCCCTCATTGGTGAAGGATTTACTCATGGTTATGAATACAACGCTCCGCTCTCATAAACCCCTTGGTGGACTATACACCAAAACGGGGGAACATGCTTTGGTTTTCCCATTGAAGCATACGCAAGTGCTGGCTAAAGTGGCGGGGAATTTATCCCGCGTCGAGGTAACGCAAACCTTTGAAAATTCCTTTATGGAACCGTTAGAAGCCATATATATCTTCCCTTTGCCAGATGCGGCAGTTGTGGATGAGATGGAAATAAAACTGGGCGATCGCATAATTAAAGGGGGGATTAAAAAACGGGAAGAAGCGCAGCTAATTTATGAACAAGCCCGCCAAGAGGGACGAACGGCTGGATTATTAGAACAAGAACGGGATAATATTTTTACCCAATCTTTGGCAAATATTAAACCCGGAGAACGGATTGATGTCACGATTCGCTATACTGATACGCTGAAATTTAGTGGCGGTGAGTGCGAATTTGTTTTCCCGATGGTAGTAGGACCCCGATTTTGTCCAGGGATTCCCATTGATGAAACCGGGGATAGCGATCGCGTGGCGGATGCGTCACGGATTATGCCTACAATTATCCCACCCAGTACCCGTTCCGGACATGATATTCAAATCATGGTGGAAATTGACGCCGGGGTTCCCATTTCCAACATTAATTCTCCCTCGCACCCGATCAAAGTGGAACATGAGGAGACATGGGTGCGCGTACTCCTGGGGGAAGGAGATACTATTCCCAACAAAGACCTAATTTTACGCTATCAAGTCTCAGGCGATCGCACTCAGGCGACGGTACTGACGCAATCGGATACAAGGGGCGGTCATTTTGCCCTCTATTTGATTCCGGCGGTGGATTATTTCGATCATGAAATTGTTCCCAAAGATGTCGTTTTTCTCATCGATACATCCGGATCTCAAAAAGGTGATCCCTTCCGCAAATCTCAGGAATTAATGCGCCGATTTATCCAGGGATTGAATCCCCAGGATACATTTACGATTCTGGATTTTTCTGATATCACGACCCAATTGTCTGCCAAACCTTTAGCCAATACACCCCAAAATCGGATTAAAGCCCTCACCTACATCAATCAATTAAAGGCAAATGGCGGCACTTATTTACTCAATGGAATTCGCGCTGTCTTAAATTTTCCCGCTGCACCCGAAGGACGTTTACGCAGTATTGTATTACTCACCGACGGCTATATTGGCAATGAATCAGAAATTCTGGCAGAGGTGAAACAGTATCTCAAACCGGGAAATCGTTTATATAGTTTTGGGGTTGGCAGTTCACCGAATCGATTTCTCTTAAATCGGATGGCAGAATTAGGGCGAGGAACATCGCGAATTGTACGTCAGGATGAATCAACTCAGAAGGTAACCGAAGAATTCTTGCGCCAAATTAATAACCCCGTTCTAACTACTATTAATGTAGAGTGGCAAGGAATGGGAGAGGCGATGATTTATCCGACAACTCCCCCCGATTTGTTTACCCAACAACCCTTAGTTTTATTTGGGCGCATTTCTCCGATTCATGCGGAACAGACGGGTATCTTGAAAATTACCGGAACCGTTACCGGGGGTAAGCGTTATGAACAGGAATTTCACCTGAGATTTGATTCAGAGGGTAATTGTGCGATCGCGCAGTTGTGGGGGCGGGCGCGAATCAAAGATTTGATGCATCAAATGTGGCATTGTGAAAAGAAAGCACAGGTTGAAGCAATCATCGAAACAGCTTTAACCTATCAGATTTTAGCCCCCTATACAGCGTTTGTTGCCGTCAGTGAACAAATCCGAACTGATCCGCAAGGGAAAGGAATTTGTGTCTCTGTACCCGTTGAGGTGCCAGAAGGGGTATCGTATGAAGGAATATTCGATCAATCTCCCATGCGTTTCCTCGGACTTAAATTCAGGCGATCGCGAGGCAATTCTGGTTTGTCACCCTCACTCACGACTAATGGGGCGTCTCCTCCGGTTGTAGGTGATTCCATCCAGCAGCCACTCCTGAACTGTACTGATGTGGATATCACTCCTACCGCATCTCCCCCGGTTCTGGATGAAACCATTACCAACCTGCAAGTTCTCAGCGTTACCGGATTAGAAAAGTCAAGTGCTACCCTACTCACGCAACACCTGCAACAGGTGATTTTACCATCGGGATACTGTGGTGAACTTGTCTTTGAGTTTCCAGTGCGTAAGGGGCGTGTGGTGCGGGTATTATGGGACGAGGATGCCTCTAGCCTCAATGAAGCCGTTGTCATTGATGTAATTAAGCGATCGCTTTTAAGTTGGCGAGTGCCTCAATGGTTAATGGATACGGTGCGTTTAACCTTACGAATTCAAACAGACAGTTAAAACTGATAACTTATACCTTTGTCAGTCAGCCTCGACACCCGCCAAGAACTCAAGTTCTTGGCTTATAGCTTAAGTCCACTCAAGTGGACTAAAACTAGAGATGCACTCGTCTTTAGACTGAAGTTCCCCCAACCAAAAAATCTTGCACTGCCTCACCGTGCGGCTTTCCGCGATTTTTTAGACGTTCGGCGAGCGCTCAGTCGAGCCGCCGCCCTACTTAGGGCTTGCTGCATAAGTGTGTAAGGTAGACTAGATAGGGGTTTCAAGCCATTTTTTGACCCAACAAGTGCAAGGTTTTTACACTACCACTCTCTTGCATCCTGGAATTTTTGCCAACCTCAGCGCCGAATTTT
>NZ_JAVJTO010000125.1:0-4041 GCF_040220235.1 Coleofasciculus sp. B1-GNL1-01 | reverse complement strand
TCCAATTTCAACTTGTGGACAACTTATGGTTCTACCTAGCTGTTCAAGTACCTGTTCTCCCGACGACAGCATCAGAGTTTTTACCTTGTTGGCGGACAGCTTATGCTTCCACTTTGGACAGGATATGGTTCAAGTGACAAGCCCTGAAGCAACAAGCCCAAGACTGGTTAAATAATTTGAAGCCCCATTCTGAGGAAGGGCTTTGGTTTGAAGAGTTTTCCTATAGCTATTCTTCCAAACTGGAAGCCGCGATGGATTATCTGCAAGCGCTGCGGGAAACGCCGTGAGGGGGAGATGGGGAAGATGGGGAAGATGGGGGAGATGAGGGCGGGTTTTGAACCGACGTGATCATCAATAAGCTGTTCGGCATTTAAACCTTAATGTCAATAATGGCGAAAGCCTTGTAGTGCGTTTAGCGAAGCCATGCCGCTTCCCCATGCAAAAAAAGCGAAGCATCCTCTGGCTTCCCCCTTTTAAAGGGGGACGGGAGGGGGATCTATAAGGGGGACGGGAGGGGGATCGACAAGGGGGACTTTGATCTACTGTACTTTATTACAGCGCAAAGAGCTGTAATTCCTAGGTTAGTGTATTGGTAGTTCGATGATAAATTCTGTTCCTTGACCTGGTTCGGAACTATAGCTGAGTTTACCGCCATGTTTTTCCACAATAATGGCATGGGCGATCGATAACCCTAAACCTGTGCCGACGCCTACAGGCTTAGTCGTAAAGAACGGGTCTAATATGTGCTTTTGTAAGGTTTTGGAAATACCAATGCCATTATCAGCAATGCGAATGACTACAGAAGCAGAATGTCTATCATTTTCGTCTGCTGTATTTCCTCTAATCTCTGCCTTGTTTCCACTACCATGGATGTCTTCAACTGGAGTAGATAGACAATGATGATCGGGAGTGATAACGCTAGTACGAATGGTGATAGTTTGGTTTCCATCTAAATGTCGATAATGTTTTTTCTTCTGTTCCAAGGCATCAATGGCATTATTGAGTAAATTCATAAACACCTGATTGAGATGACTGGGATAACATTGAATCTGAGGAAGTTGACCATAGTCTTTAATGATCTGTATTTCTGTGGGAAAGACGGTCTTTTTTAATCGATGTTGTAAAATAAGCAGAGTGCTATCGATCCCATCATGAATATTGACGAACTTCTGTTCTGCTTCATCTAAACGCGAGAAGTTGCGTAAAGACAGAATAATTTTCCGGATACGTTCTGCTCCATCTTGCATAGAATTGAGCAGGTTAGGAAAGTCTGCTTTTAAGAAATTCAGATCCATCCTCTCAATCTGATCTTGGATTTCGGCTACAGGTGCTGGATAGTGTTGGCTATAAAGTTCGAGTAATTTGAACAAATCTAAGGCATAGTCCTGAGCATAGGTAACATTGCCATAGATAAAGCTGATCGGATTATTAATTTCATGGGCGATACCTGCCATCATCTGACCCAAACTGATCATTTTTTCATTTTGAACCAGTTGAGCTTGAGTGTTTTGCAGTTGGCGTAATACTTGCTTGAGCTTTTTGTTTTTGAGTTTTAATCGGCTTTCCGACTGGCGCAAGGCTTCTCGGGTTTGCTTTTGCTCACTAATATCGCGACCTTCGGGAATCAAGAGTACCACTTGTCCGGTTTCATCGGTTACAGGTTTGAGGGAAAAATCAATCGTGATTACCTGGTTATTCGCGCCAACAACCTCCACTTCATAGCGCACAAATTCACCCATCGCCGCCGCCGCGATCGCATCTTTTAATTGGTTCTGGATTTCCGGCGAATGACTCCACCATTTCGTTTGCCAAAATGGACGCCCTGCTACGTCTTCACGCCGTAATCCGCCAAAATTTAACATGGTTTGATTGGCTTCTAAAACGGTACCATCGGGTTTAAGTAATCCAATAAATTGAAACGTTGCATCAAAAATAGCCCGGAATCGCCGTTCACTCTCTCGCAATGCATTTTCCGCCTGTTGGCGTTGGGTGGATTCCTCATGGGTATCGCTAACATCGGTAATCATCCTCAACACGCCAACAAACTCACCCTGAGCGTTTAAAATGGGCGTAGCAGACACAATTGCCCATAACTCTGAGCCATCTTTACGGCGAAACTTAAACGGGTGGCGCTCGTGGATTCCGTGGCGACGACGCAAGATATAAGTTGAATAAAGAGGACGACTTTCTGCATCCATGAAATCAAAGAGCGATCGCCCGATCATTTCTTCAACATGATAACCCAACATTTCCGCCATACGAGAATTAGCAAAAACGGTTTGGCTGTTCACATCAAACATCCAAACCCCCTCTGACGCTGTTTCCACCATCAAGTGATAGAGTGCGTCAGATTCCTGAATAGTTTCTGACGGTTGCATCGTATGGCTAACGTGACCCTCAGGTTGACGCTGGCTAATATCTAGGATGATTCCATCCAACCAGAGAAGTTGTCCAGTTTCGTCAAAAATTCCCTGTCCTTTGTCACAAATCCAAACAACAGATCCATCTGATCGCACAATCCGATACTCCAACCAATAAGGCTGTTTATGAGTTAGCTGTTTTTCAAGCGCTTGTTCAATAATTGGTTTATCATCAGGATGAATAATACTAATCAAAGACCGTTCTCGATTCTTAATAAAATCACTAGCGGGATAACCGCAAATATCCTCAATGGCGGGAGTAATAAATCGGGTTGTCCACTGAGAATCCCCGGCGCGGCGGTAAATCGCCCCAGGAATATTGGTCACAAGATGACTTAAACCTGCTGCATTTTGCTCTGAACCCTGGAGGTTAGGGTGATCGAGTTCAGTTAAATCGAGAAAGGTTGGTCGTTCTACCATTGTTGTTGCTAGACTTGAGGACATAATTCAACTCAACAAGAGTAATGAGCTAGGTGGACAGGATCGAGAAGTTCTCTAAAAAAACTTCTTTTTTAGCACAAACACTTGATCCGAGTCAAGTTGTATTGAACTAGAGTGAATCTTTTCTCAAGTGCAGTGTGGTGGAAATAACTATCCAGTTAAAAAAGGTGCAACAGCTTACTGTATAAGCGTTCTTCCCTTCTGCCTGGTTGGTGAGCGTTCGACTGAGCGCTCACGCCGAAGTCCTGTCGAACCACTGCCTTCTTGCACTAGCAAGATATGGCTGATAAAAAATGCTAATGTTGTCGGTTGAATTAAGAAATATCGGCAGAGCCTTCTCGTTTCCCTTTGCTGTTCCCGCAGGGGAGAGTAACTCCACGGAGCGGGTTAACTTAGAGATTGAGTGCATCCTGATCGACGCCGACACGCTCCTAGCTGTGCTGTTGTCCTGGCTAAACCAACTTTTTCCCTGTAAGCACAACGGATTGTGTCTGTACCTGTTATCCTTCTCCCTCCAGTCTTAACCAACAATTTTCGGTCTTGTGGTGGCAGCTAAAAGGATTTGTTTATATTACTATTATGAAGGAGATTTAGCCACTCTTTCATCAGTAATTACTATTCTTTCAATAATTTAAATGTATGGGTACTTCAGGGTAGTCATAAATTAATACAAAGGAGAAACGCTATTGATTCCATTGTTCGCACATTTCTCGCAAATTTTCACGGACAGTGATTGTATTGGGATGGTCATCCCCCAGCAGGCGCTTTGTCAACTCTAAAGCTTGCTTCAACCGAGGTTCAGCTTCTCCATACCTTCCCTGTGAATAGTAAAGATATGCCAGATTGTTTAGAATGGCTGCTACATTGGGATGGTCATCACCCAGCAGGCGTTTTGTCAACTCTAAGGCTTGCAGAGACAAAAGTTCGGCTTCTCCATACCTTCCCTGTGATGTGTAGAGTAGAGTCAGATTGTTCAAACTGCTTGCCCCAGATAAACTGCTTGCCACAGATAAATGGTTATCACCCAGCAGGTGTTTACTTACAGCGGTTTTCAAGTTGATAGACTACAGTAGCAGCAGTGAATAAACCAATTTTTCAAATTTTCATCAGTGACCATGCTAATATGTTGAGCAATGGCACATTCTAATTCTTCACGAGTTTGTGGCTTTATTTTCCGGAG
>NZ_JAVJTO010000124.1:0-19360 GCF_040220235.1 Coleofasciculus sp. B1-GNL1-01 | reverse complement strand
GGGGAGCAGGGGAAGCAGGGGAAGCTGAGGGAGCTGGGGGAGCAAGGGTACATTTTCCCTGAACAAGGTGATGCCATACTTAGGAAGGATGCTACCCCATTTCCTGGCACTTTATCCACTGTCCATACGCCTCAAAGTATTGATGGATCAGGGTTTCCGGGTTGTGCAGTAAGCCCTAGGTAGGGGCGGGTTTAGGGACCTTCGTTTCACTATTGACGATAACGTTGGTTCAAAACCCGCCCTCATCTCCCTCATCTCCCTCATCTCCCACATCTTCCCCAACATCTTTGTCAGGGCAATTCGGTCTCAGGGGTGATAGATTCTCCTGAAAGTTTTGATAGGATAGCCAAAATAGGATAAGGAGTGAATCTATGTATTTGAATTTATTGATGGAAGCAGGAGCAGCTCAAGCATCTGAATTTCCATTCTCGTTTACATTGGTCTATGTGATCGGCTTTATCGCCGCTGTTGTTCTTGGCTCTATCGCCTGGTATAACTCCAAGCGCCCAGCCGGTTGGGAAAATAAAGAGCGTCCTGACATTGTACCCAAGGTTGATACGCCAGAGAATTCCAGCCAACAGAAATAAAGGCTAAACTTTAAATCGGGAGGGGTCTACCACAAAGATGTATTCGATAATACATAGGTTTGACAATCTCTCCCCCGCTCCCCTACACCTGGAACCCCTCCGCACTTGGAGTCCCCATCAATCTGGAAGCACCGCATGGTCATTATTTCGTAAACGCCTCAGTAGCCAATCGAATCGGGCTTGGGCAAGGGGTACATTATCAACGACTTCTTGGGATAACTCTTCAGTCTCATTCTCGTCCTTAAGCCAATCTGTTTTGGCATAACCCAGATATCGCACCGTACCCCGTAATCGAGTAGACAGAAAAATCGCGATCGCACGATAGAAGCGTGAGGCAAATCCTTGGTCTTTTTGCAGTTTCTCCAGGAGATGATGACGCGGAATGGATAAAACGAGAGAGGGTTCCACAGCTTGAACCGTAGCCGAGGGCGGACGAGTATCCGCGAAAGACATTTCCCCGACAACCGCACCACTGGTTAATCGAGCGATTGTTTTCCCTTGCAAGGCTGAAACTGATACCGATAACGTTCCCTCTAGCAGAATCAGCAGGGTATCGATGGGTTTACCTTCCTCAATTAGGATGGTTCCTGGAGTAATTTCCTTTCGGTGTCCCACAGCGAGCATCCAATTCATGTCATCGTCATTTAGTTCACCGAGTAAAAAAAATACTTTTTTCATTGTTATTTGTTATTTGTCATTGGTAATACTTGTGTATCTCCCAGCCAGACATCTACGTTTTTTGTAGTTGGCAAGGGTTTGAAAAATATTTACAGAACGTAATCATAAGTGCATAACCTAAAACAAGTCAGAGATAGGTGAATTCATCAACCCCTGGCTATCCCAGAACGGCAATGGCTGAAACCCTGCCAGATTGGTTAAAATTATAGCTTTTGCTAAGAGCGCGATCGCTCTTTGTGTAGTTGTCTGTCAGAATTCCCGGTGCAGGGAAACGTCAGCCCCCCCATACCTGTCTTGCTCGATCATAGACCGATTTAAGGGAAGCATTGCATTATGCCGAAACTCAAGCGCCGTCATTTTCTCCAATTAGCCGGATCAACTCTCGCTACGGTAGGTTTGAGCCAATTGGACTTAATTAGCCAAGCAAATCGCTACGCCCAAGTTCTCGCCCAAAGCACTCCCCGCAAATTGGCGCTATTGGTTGGCGTGAATAATTATCCCGCCCCTATCCCCACATTACAGGGATGTTTAACCGATGTGGAGTTGCAGTATGAATTGTTGGTGCGACGCTTCGGGTTTAATCCCCACGATATTCTCAGGGTGACGGATGAAACCCCGATTAAACCCACCCGTCAAGGCATTATTGACGCCGTTGAAACCCATTTAATTCAACAGGCAAAACCGGGAGATGTGGTGGTTTTTCACTACTCTGGACATGGTTCACGAGTGATTGACTCCAACCCAATTAACCCGGATGGTTTGAATAGCACCATGGTTCCCAATAACCGTCAGATTGAAACCGGGAAAGAGGCGGGGAAGGTGCGAGATATTATGGGCAGAACTCTGTTTTTGTGGATGTCCGCCTTGGACACCGAAAACGTTACCGTCGTCATGGATAGCTGCCATTCTGGGGGAGGATTGCGGGGAAACTTTTTAGTCAGGGCGGTTCCATCTCGTCAGGGGAGTGGGGAGGATCAAGCGAGTCAGGAGGAGTTTGAGTATCAGCAGCAGTGGTTATCGCGGTTGAATTTAACCCCAGACCAATTTCAGCAACGGCGTCAGCAGGGGATTGCTAAGGGGGTGGCGCTGGGTTCAGCAGCGCGGAACCAATTGGCGACGGATGCACCATTCGGGGATTTTCATGCGGGGGCGTTTACCTATTTGCTGACGCGATATCTTTGGCAACAACCGATGAGTGAACCGTTGAGTACAGTGTTTGTGAATTTGGCGCGAAGTACCAAGGATGTGGCGAATTCGTCGGGTATTATCCAAGATCCAGTGTATGAAGTGAAGCCAGGGAGCGATCGCGAACAGGAACCGATTTACCTGCTAGAACCCTCAACGCCAGCCGCCGAAGCCGTGGTGCGAAACATAGAGGGCGATCGCGTGGAGTTTTGGTTGGGGGGAGTCTCGTCTCAAAGCTTGGATGCATTTCAAGAGGGGGCGATTTTTACGCTAATTAATCAACAGGGACAAGTTCAGGGGGAAGTGGAACAAACCGCGCGGGTTGGTTTAGTGGGGTATGGGAGAATGCGATCGCAAGGGCGGGCGATTCCCGGAGAGGGGATGTTAATGCGGGAACGAGTACGAGGCGTTCCGGCTGATTTAAGCTTACGAGTGGGACTTCATCCCTCGCTGGGAGAGGATATTTCAGCCGCCCGCACCGCCTTACAGTCGGTGAGTCGGGTAACGGTGGTGCCAATGAATCAAGAGACTGTGGTGGATTATATTATCGGGCGGATGACGAATGAGGCTATTCCCCAGGCGCAACACCAAGGAATGAACCCCTTACCCCCCGTAGGCAGTTTGGGGGTATTTACGGCGGGATTAATTCCGGTTCCCGATTCCTTTGGGGTGTTGGGAGAGTCGGTAGAAGCAGCCGTTAATCGCCTGCGCCCCCGTTTAAAGGCGTTACTGGCGGGGCGGATTTTGCATCTGGTTCTCAACAGTGATACCTCTAACTTAAATGTGGCGATGACGATTCAGCCTGTGGCGGGCGGCGGATTAGGGATTCGGGCGGGGAGTCGGGCGGCGGAAAATGCCGGGGTGATTCCCACAACCATCGCCAAGACTAGCTTTAAACAGAACACGGAAATTCAGATAGAGGTACAAAACCACGAGAGTCAAGCCATCTATGTAGGGGTATTAGCGATCGGTTCTAATGGGGATATTGTGGTGTTATTTCCCTATTGGGATGCGCCGGAAGATGCAGCATTAGTCACACCTGGACAGCATTTAATTGTACCGCCTCAAAGTAACCCACCCACGAAAGATGATTTTCACTTTATTTTAGACGGAGTTGGTTTTGTGGAACTATTAGTATTAGCCAGTACAGAACCGTTGCGGGATGCGCTTAAAGGGGTGCAAAAAATTGCCCGAACCGTGAAAGCCGATTCTCGTCAACCCTTACTGTTAGCTGAAGATGAACCTGTGGAAGTAATGGAAGCATTTGTGAATGATTTGGATCGCCACTCCCGTGGGGCTGGGATTAAAATTTCACGCGGGATTCGTGGCGTGGATACCCAGAAGCTAGCGGCATTTTCAGCAATGATTGAGGTAGTTGAGTGAATGAGAAGCGTAGAAGAGTAATGCTGATTATCAACTCTAAACCCAAACCGTAAAAACATAGATAAAATAGGCTAAATAAGACACCCCAATTAGCCCGACACTCATTCGACCTGTGATCGATTGATAACTTTGGACTAGCACCACACAGCTTATAATAACAGCGAGAATTTCCATAATAGTGACAATAGTGCCATAATGATTCGGGTCCCAATACGAAACCGGACTCTGGAACCGCCAATTGGAAAACGGGAAAAAATGCCGATGGGCATCATTGTGATGCAGCGGAAAATCACCAACGATATGTAGAAACATGCTGGAGAAAAAGACAATTCCAATCTGGGAACCCAACCAGCCTGTAAGAACTAAGCCAAAGATAATGAGGGGAATAGAATTGAAAATATCAATAAAATTTTGCCAGTTTTCTTGGTGATACGCTTCTCGCCAAATTTTAATTTCAGGTGTCCCCTTAATCACTTTTTCCACAAAGTAAAACACAAACATCGGGGCATCAGGGAGTAATGCACCGATGATGACTGGAGTAAGAATACTGGAAGTATCCTGGCGTCCTAGGCATAGCATATTAATAATGATGTGGGCTGGGGTATTCATAGAAGACAGGATAGAAAACGCTTTGATCAAGCCTAATTACTTTATTGTAATTGTAGGGTGGATTATGCGGATATTCAATTAGAGAAATAACCGTTAAATGTTCTATCCGCCCTAACCCACCAGACCCTTCTCTGTCTGACATTAAATCCGGTAGCATGGAATTTTTTCAACGCAGAGGGGCGCAGAGGTAAGCGCAGAGGGACGCAGAGTTTTCGTCAGAAAAAACCTGGATATGAGCAAACCGAATACACTTTTTGACTGATACAGCAGAGTAATGGGGTTTAAGTCATGGAAAAACTGTTCCCTGTTTTCTGTTTCCTTTCTTGACGTTATTCACAGTAATTGTAGGGTGGGTTAGGCGGATTTTCCATTTTGGAAATAACCGTTAAATCTTCTATCCGCCGTAACCCACCAGACCCAAACCGTTCCCTGTTCTCTATTCCCTGTTCCCTATTCCCTTTCTTGACGTTACTCACAGTTCACGATTTCAGTTTGACGGTTAAATTGAACGGGCAAATCTGATTGTTCTACCGTAACTAAGTGATAAGGTTGAGTAATTGCCATTGTTGTGCCACAGTTCTGTCCAGGTTGCTGTTCTACAGCGTTAATCACCAGTTTATCATCCTTGATAATAATGTCTTTAATTTCAACACTATAGCCACCACTGGGTTTATTGCCTAGTCCAACTCCAATCACCATATTTTCAGTAAAGTCAATCTCAGGTAATGAGGGTGTTGGTATATCAATTGAGTGAAGATTCATCCAAAATTGCTCCCATGCCGCTTGATCGCGAATTATTGTCTCAAAGGGTTCTGCTATTCCACTATTCCAGCTTTTTTCTAAGGTGTTAAACGGAATAGTATTGGATGGGGTTTCTGGGTCTTCTAACATCCTTAAATCCTCCTGGGCTTGGCTTAATAGTTTGGTGCCACTACACAGGGATGTGGTTAAGCGATTATCTGAACGTGAGGCATAGACGAGGTAAGATTCTCCTTCAGTAAAATTGAAACCGCAACTCGCACTGGAATCGGATGTCATCACCATTAATCGGCGTCTTTCTTGTCCTTTCCAAACGTCGGACACTTCAAACATGACTCGTTTTTGCGGAAACGAAAATTGGGGACGTTGGGTATTTCGGCGGGGAGTGATCACATTAACGACTCGACCCGAAAAGACGGCATTAGCCGATTCAAAATGTTGCTCAGGGGTAGCTCGCATACAACTACAAGCTTGAGCCGATTCTGCTGATATGATAAATAGGCTGGCGGCAATCATGAGTATTTTTTTCATAATTAAAACTCCTGTTAGTTATGACAACATGGTTGAGAGATTAAGCTCGTTAGCTAATCATTGGAGCGGGTTAGCGTTCTTGGTCGGATAATGCTTTGGATTTGTCTCACATTTACGTTGTTTTGGTCAAGTTATTGTAGCAAAATTTTCTGAGATTTTGGCGCAAGCCTGGGTTTTCCAAGAATTCCTTAAATTAGGGATGCTATGACAACAATAACCGCCCATTTATTGTGTGGATCATCTCGAATTGTCCGACTTTCCCTTTGACCTCTCGTCCCGATTAAATGTTCCATGGCTGATGAATTAAAATAAAGATAAGATGAGTAAGTGAGATGAGCAGTATCTGTGATATCCTCGGCTAAAGTAACCCCTCTAGTCAATAATCCCGATCGCCTAGAACGTCGCCTGAAAGAAATCCCGGCTGAACCTGGGGTTTATCTAATGCGTGACGGGAGCGATCGCATCCTCTATATTGGTAAATCAAAGAAGCTGCGATCGCGCGTTCGTTCCTATTTCCGTAACACCCAACCCCTGAGTCCCCGTATCGCCATGATGGTGCGTCAGGTGGCGGAGATTGAGTTTATTGTGACCGATACTGAAGCCGAAGCACTAGCATTAGAAGCGAATTTAGTCAAGCAGCATCAGCCGTATTTTAATGTACTGCTCAAAGATGATAAGAAATATCCCTATATTTGTATTACTTGGTCAGAAGACTATCCGCGTATCTTTATTACCCGTAAGCGCAACCTGAGAAAGGAAAAAGATCGCTATTATGGACCTTATGTGGATGTCGGGTTGCTGCGAAGTACATTACACCTACTTAAGCAGATTTTCCCCCAACGCCAGCGCCCTCGTCCCCTGTTTAAAGACCGCCCTTGTCTTAACTATGATATTGGGCGTTGTCCTGGCGTTTGTCAACAGCTTGTTTCACCGCAGGAGTATCGCCAGATGGTGCAAAAAATGGCAATGGTGTTTCAGGGGCGAACGGGGGAACTGATTGATATTCTCACCCAAACAATGGAACAAGCGGCGGAATCGCTGAACTTTGAGTTAGCCGCGAAAATTCGGGATCAGATTAAAGGGTTAAACGCTTTGAGTGCTGACCAAAAAGTTGCCCTACCTGATGATACCGTATCACGGGATGCGATCGCCCTGGCAGCGGATGCTAATCAGGCTTGTATTCAATTATTCCAAATTCGTGCGGGTCGATTAGTCGGGCGATTGGGATTTTTCGCTGAAGTTCCATCAGGGGGAATTGAACTAGGGGCAATTTTACAACGAGTATTAGAAGACCATTATCAAACCGTTGACGCGGTAGAAATTCCCAGTGAAATTTTAGTCCAGCATGAGTTAACCGATACCGAGTTATTGGCAGAATGGTTAAGTGAACAGAAAGGGCGCAAAGTTACTATTTTCGTTCCCCAACGCCAAACCAAAGCCGAATTAATTGAAATGGTGGAACGGAATGCGAAGTATGAGTTGGAACGGACGCAGAAATTCGCTGACCGCAATACCCAAGCGATGCAGGATTTAGCCGCAATTTTGGATTTACCGGATTTACCCCATCGGATTGAAGGGTATGATATTTCTCACATTCAGGGGGCGAATCCGGTAGCGTCTCAGGTGGTATTTATTAATGGGACGCCAGCGAAGCAACATTATCGTCACTATAAGATAAAAAATCCGACAGTAACGATTGGTCATTCCGATGATTTTGCCAGTTTAGCAGAAGTCATTCGTCGCCGTTTCCGCAAATATAAAGACGTAGGGGCGGGTTTGACCGATACCATTTCGCCACAAACCGATAACCTAACTAAACCCGCCCTTTCCAGAGAACAGGGAATCTCTAATGATTTCCCGGATTTAATTATGATTGATGGCGGGAAGGGACAACTCTCCGCCGTGGTTGCAGTATTACAGGATATGAACCTGTTAGATAAAGTCCGAGTGGTGAGTTTAGCCAAGCAACGGGAGGAAATTTTTCTCCCCGGTGAATCCTTTCCCCTCCCCACCGACGCTGAACAACCAGGGGTGCAATTATTACGGCGTTTACGTGATGAGGCGCATCGTTTCGCCGTAAGTTTCCATCGCCAGCAACGCAGTAATACATTACGCCGTTCTCGTTTAGATGAGATTCCTGGATTAGGATTTGCCCGTCAAAAACAGCTATTGGCACATTTTCGCTCTATTGATTATATTCGAGAAGCATCGGTACAACAGCTTGCTGAAGTTCCGGGAATTGGGTCGCGTTTAGCCGAAGATATTTATTCCTATTTTCATCCATGAGAATTAAATCTCCTACGACTCACCCCTCTGGCGTCTGGTTGCTGTGGGGGGTGATTGGTTTAGAAGTTAGTCTGGGATTGATTTATCTGTGGGGGATTGTGGTGAGGGGAAAGAATTGTTCTATTCTTTATCCTAATCTATCCCTATTTCTTGTTGAATAGCTTCAGACTGCTCAAAAAACTTCCTGGCTTTCTGTTCTTGTCCCAGGGCGCGGTAAACGAATCCTAAATTGTTGAGAGCAAGAGCTTCACCTCGTCTATAACTAATTTCCTGAAAAATCGGCAAAGCCTGCTGGTAAAAATTAATCGCTTTCTCGTATTGGGAGAGGTTCCTGTAAGCAACTCCCAAATTGTTGAGAGTAAAAGCTTCACTTTGTCTATCACCAATTTCCTGAAAGATAGATAAAGACCGTTGATAAAATTCAATCGCTTTCTCGTATTGAGATAGGTTATCGTAAGCCACTCCCAAATTCATTAGAGAACCAGCAACACCTCGTCTATCGCCAATTTCCTGGAAAGTCGGCAAAGCCTGCTGATAAAATTCAATCGCTTTCTCGTATTGAGATAGGTTATCATAAGCATTTCCCAAATTCATTAGAGAATCAGCGATACTTGATTTATCGTCAATTTCTTTAAAAATAGACAAAGCCTGCTGATAAAATTCAATCGCTTTGTTGTATTGAGATAGGTTATCATAAGTTGCCCCCAAATTCATTAGAGAATTGGCTTCACCTCGTCTATCGCCAATTTGCTGAAAGATAGGTAAAGACTGTTGATAAAGTTCAATCGCTTTGTTGTATTGAGATAGGTTATGGGAAACCACTCCCAAATTCATGAGAGAATTGGCTTCACCTTGTCTATCGCCAATTTGCTGAAAGATAGATAAAGACTGTTGATAAAGTTCAATCGCTTTGTTGTATTGGGAAATATCATCGTAAGCATTTCCCAAATTCATGAGAGAATTGGCTTCACCTTGTCTATTACCAATTTGCTGAAAGATAGATAAAGACTGTTGATAAAATTCAATCGCTTTTTCGTGTTGGGAGATATCATCGTAAGCATTTCCCAAATTCATGAGAGAATTGGCTTCACCCTGTCTATCGCCAATTTGCTGAAAGATAGGTAAAGCCTGTTGATAAAATTCAATCGCTTTTTCGTGTTGGTAGAGTTTCCTGTAAGCTACTCCCAAATTCATTAGAGAACCAGCCACACCTTGTCTATCACCAATTTGCTGAAAGATAGGTAAAGCCTGTTGATAAAATTCAATCGCTTTTTCATGTTGATAGAGATTAGTATAAGCCTCTCCTAAATTTGTGAGTGAATTTGCTTCACCTAGCCTGTCGCCGATCTCTTTATAAATAAATAAGGAATTTTCTAAAGACTCAATAGCTGCCCGATACTGACTTAATTGTAATTGTTTTAAGCCTTTATCAAACATGCTTTTTGCTTCAGTTTTTGAGGTATTAATGGTTTGCGTAAAGCGCCATGATACAGACAAAGAGTTTGGAAATTTGAGAGCAATAAAAATAACACTTAATCCTAGTATACTCAGAACCGTTAGTATCAATATAGTTCTAGTTCGAGTCAAAAAGGCTCTATTAAAATGGTCGCGAGACAAGCGCACACCCGCGCGGGCGGCATTACCCCCACTCACGGGTTTGTGAGGTTTAGAATGGCTTTCCTGAGTATTACGGTGTGGGGTATAGGTATTTGTTGGTCGATTCTTTGAGGATTTATCTCCTCCAGTCGTAGTGTGCCGAGGAACTTTGGTAAAATGTGAACCCGCTGGGGGTTCTGAGACGGGGGATTCAACATCAGAAGATGTATTATTTTCAGCCGCAACATCTGCGGCTTGGGTGGGTGAGAATTCCAATCCAAAGCTTTGATTCCAAGCTGGGGACTTTTGTCCAGTCTGACGACCATAAACCTGTACTGTTGTAATCGTCTCAACGCCCAGCTTCGTTAAACCCTGACGAATAAACGGGATCATCGCCTTTTGGCTGGGAACTTGCGCTGATTCCAGCAAGACTTGCAAACAATCTTCCTGACGATTAACCTTGGCGATGATGTGCTTGTCTCGTAGTGAGCGGTTGATCATTGCCGCAATTGCTTTAGCATCACCAAGCTTGGCAAGCTTTAACAGGTTTTGGGAAGTCATAATTCTGTCTCCAGTTGGGAGTCAATTGGCAGGCTTCATAGAATGAGTCATATCATGTCTGGAGGATTACCCATATTGCCATGCAGTCAAACCACGGGTTCAGGCGTTTTGAAGACGGGTGTTTGACCGGACGTGATATCACCTGGAAAAAGCCGTAACTAAAACCCATTCCCCTCCAGGGATTCATTCAGGTTTTGGGTTGTGGGATGCGATCGCTATCCCATGGGGAACGCTTCGCTGTCTGAGCGGTTGATTAGGGGAAAAATTACTTCACTTGTCAGTCTCTACCCGGTTATTGAGCCGTGCAATAGGAAAAGTTATGGTCTTGGCTGAAGAGAAAGTCAGAAAAAATCAGGTTGAGTGGCTGTCAATGTCAGGTTGACAGAAGTTCAGAGTAGGGAATGTAGGAAAAAGTCGGCTTTTAATAGACTTAAATTGCAATCTGTTTTTAGTATATAGATGTTCAGCTTTGTCGTGGAATAATGAAACATCAACTTGAGATAAAAAGATTGACTATTGGTACAACTTTTAAGCTCGTAGCATTCGGTCTGCTATTTTCCATAGTACCCTTTTCAATTCTGATGGGATTATTGAGCCTATTCGGACTCTCTACTGTCACCTGGAATGACGAACATGTAACAGGTATTTCGGGTCTACTTGTTTCTCCTTTGATTGGAGTATTTGTTGCTTTGTTTTTTACTTTATGCTTAGGTATTTTTATGAGTTTTGGTCTTTGGTTATTTTCAACAAAGCAAAACATGAAATTGCACTATATTTCTAAAGATAATTAAAAAGTAGGTGGGGACAATTAAAGTTAACGGTGGGGAACTCGCTGCCCTTGAGAAGCAAGCTACGTCATTTGTCATTTGTCATTTGTCATTTGTAAGGGTTTGAGGCTTTTCCACCAACCTACTTACCAGCTTTTGCATCCGACAAACTTGCCTCAATAGTCTGCAAAATCCGATCCAAATCTTGCCCGGAAACATAATCTATAATACCTGTCCAGAATGTCCCCGTGCCTACGGCTCCAGGAAGCAGATCGGAAGCGTCGTAGCGGATGAGTTCATCGTCAGATAATAAGAGTTTAGCTTGACGCTTGGTTACCTCGTCAGGGTAAACCTCTAAACTCACCTGTTTGTGGGGTGAGATTGACCCTTTGATTCCGGCTAAAATTTCATGGGGTTCCACAGAAATCAAATACTCCATTAACTGCCGTGCCTCTGGGGTATCATTAAACATGCCGATGATTTGCCCTCCCACTAACAACGGCACACCTAAGTCTGGATCAATACTGGGAAGTATAAAAATATCAACATCTTCTCCCAACACCACATCATCGGGGAAAAATGAGGAGATAAACGTGGCTTGGTGATGCAGATAACATCCGGGCGGTTGATCGAAAAGTGGCTTAGGTGAATCCCCAAAGAAAATACTCTGAATACCCGTTTTACCCCCGACCACATAGTCAGGATTTAAAGCAATCGTACCAAATTTTTCAAAAGCATTTTTAACCGTTGGATGAGTGAAGGGAATTTCGTGGTTCACCCATTGGTCATAAACCTGGGGTTCCACGGTTCGCAGCATGATATCCTCGATCCAGTCTGTGCCAGCCCAACCCGTTGCCTCACCACTGCCGAAACCAATACACCACGGAACGCCCCCATCTGCCACAATTTGGTCAGATAATGCCATCATTTCATCCCAGGTGGTGGGGATTTGATACCCCTTTTCGGCAAAGGCGGCTGGGCTATACCAGACTAAACTTTTCAGGTAGATTCGATACCAGATACCGTAGAGGGTATCATCAACCCGCGCTAAGTTGAGCCAGTTCTGAGAAAAGGCTTCTGACAATTGGGTGGACGACAAAATTTGTTCAATGGGTATCAGTTTCCCATCTCTGGCAAAGTCTGCCATTAAACCAGGTTGGGGGAACAGGGCGAGATCCGGCGGATTTCCGGCGTCAACCCGCACGGGTAACACCGTGGTGAACGCATCCGTTCCCTCATACTTCACCTTTATCCCCGTCGCTTCGGTAAAGGGGGCTACCACTTGTTGCACTTCTTGAATTCCTTTCCCGGTTAGCGTACCCATGAGTGTCACGGTTTTGCTTGACTGTTCTCCCGGAAGATTGCAAGCGGTTAACAGGATCAATAAACTCAGGCATAAACAGGTCAGCTTACCGATTTTTGGGATGAACATCCGTTCTTTCTACTCCAGGGACGCAATGCAAAAATTTTATTTTACTGTGAAAATAGCTTAATGATGGGAACAGTTATCAATCATTCATCTGCGTGTACTCAACCCTAGAAGAGAAATATCAACGCTTGCGGAAAGAACTGATTGGTGGTGGACTTGCCCTCTTGGGAGTCGCTCTCATCGGTACGTTATGGTACAAACTGGTGGAAGGGTGGTCATGGTCAGATGCTGCCTACATGACGATCATTACTCTGGCGACGGTTGGTTATGGCGAGACAAATCCTCTAGGCGATCGCGGACGCCTGTTCACCATTTCCCTGATTTTAATGGGTCTTATCGCCATTGGTTATATTGTCAATCGCTTTACAGAAGCCCTAATTCAAGGCTACTTTCAACAAGGAATTCGACTGAGGCAACGACGACGCTTGATTGATACCTTAACCAACCACTATATCCTCTGCGGCTTTGGGCGTACAGGGCGTCAGATTGCCCTAGAATTTAAAGCTGAGGGGATTCCATTTGTCATCATCGACTCTCAAGCTGATCAGGTAGAAGAGGCGCGGGAGTTGGGTTACATTGTTGCCCAAGGGGATGCTACTTTGGATAATACTCTACATGCGGTGAGTATCGACAAGGCAATTTGTTTGGTGGCGGCGTTACCCTCTGATGCAGAAAATCTGTATACCATCCTCTCTGCCAAAACCCTCAATCCCAAAATCCGCGCCATTGCCCGGGCGAGTTCTGAAGACGCCGTGAAAAAGCTTCAACGTGCGGGTGCAGATGCGGTGGTGTCTCCCTACATCACCGGGGGTAAGCGCATGGCATCGGCTGCCTTGAGACCCCAGGTCATGGACTTTGTAGATGGGATTATCACCGGGGCTGATCGTTCATTTTACATGGAAGAGTTTCTGCTTGACCCCTCAAGCTGTCCTTTTATTGGCAAAACCCTACGGGAAGCCCATTTGCGATCGCAAACCGGGGCATTAGTTTTGGCAATTCGCCGCGCCGATGGCAATCTGATTGCTGGACCTAATGGTGAAACCCCCCTACTATCTGGAGATGTACTCATCTGCATGGGGACAGCCGAACAAATTCGCCTACTCAACCGTGTCCTCAGTCCCCTGCGTTCTCACTGGCTACGACGACCTAAACATGGTTAAGTAGGTTGGTGCAAGAAAGGTTAACGGCGGGGATCGTCATTGGTCATTGGTCATTTGTCATTGGTCATTGGTCATTGGTCATTTGTCATTGGTCATTGGTCATTGGTCATTTGTCATTTGTCATTTGTCATTTGTCATTTGTCATACTTGAGATTTATTATCCATATATTCTCGCCAGTATTTAATTTTTCCCTGCTCAAGTTCAAAGATAATGGCATCCTCAGCTTTTGACAGTTCACCTGTTTCTTTGTTCCGTTGACGCCAAATCCATTCCACGGCTCCTTTATTTCCCTGAACAATTATTGTATTAATAGTTATGTTAGTTTCTGTCACTTGGGCAAAATAATCGTCCGCTGCTGCTTTAATTTCCTGTTTACCCCTGAATCGAGAACCGGGGACAATAAATACACTATCTTCGGCAAAATCAGCGATAAGTTTATCGGAATCCGCCGTTTCCCAAGCTTGCGCTTGCCGTTGAATCAGGTCTGGAATCGTTGATTCGATGGGTTTGGTATTGGGTGAAATCATCGTTATAATACTACCCTTTGCTAAATTAGAACAGGAGTGCAGATTAGCCGCAACTGCGCTACCTGTAAAGCTAAAGTAACTCAAGATAGTAAACGCGATCGCGCCGAAAATCACCGTTGTAGGTTGGGTTGAGGAACGAAACCCAACTCCCTTGGTTAGCTTGAACATTTGGTGCAAACTTGATATGTTCCCAATAATCACTTTCCAGATAGAGAGTTGAGCGTCATCAGACTTTTGTTGCTGTGTTGACATGATAATGTATTCAAAATAACGTCGCGGGCGACCGCTTTCACAACATTGATACTGACAGAATTACCCAACTGATAGTACGCTTTATCATCGTTACTATGCAAAATAAACTCATCGGGAAATCCCTGGAGACGTGCGGCTTCTCGCGGTGTGATTCTCCGAACCCGATCATTGTGATAAATTCCTAATCGATTGGCATCGCTAGCAACCAACGTGACTGATATTTTCCGGGGATCTAAAAACTTGTAAACTTCAAACGAGAAGTTTCCCGATACAGGCTTATATTTACCATCAACAATTTGTAAATATTTTTTAGCCACGAGTGAGTCAAGAATCTGTTCCAGATGGGGATGATTGAAAAAGCTAGCAATTTGCTCCAGACTAAGCAACTTACCATCTTGATTACGACCGAATACTTTATTCCGGCGCTTCAAAATAAAACGATTCATTAACTCAATTTCTTCCGAACTACATTTTCCCCGTAAACCCAGTTCCCAGGAGTGCAGAGAATTTCCGCCACGATAATCAATCAGCCGCCGACCATGCAATTGATTCAAATTATTGTTTAATCGACTTTTTAGAGCTTCAACAAACTCCGGGGAACAATCATATTTAGAGTCAGGATTATCTTCTAATATATCAGCCACAGCAACTGGTTTGCTCAAGGGATTAAATAAGGATAGCTGCTGATAATTATAAGAATGGGAATCGGGCGGACTAACATCAGAAATTAACTCGAATTTTGGCAAAGCGCCTAAAATACCGACCATGTACAGGCGAACCCGGTTTTGCGGTAATCCAAAATTAGCACTATTTAGCAGAAATGTATCAAAGCTATAGCCTCGGCTTTTAAGTTCATGCTTGATTGTTTCTAACGTTCTACCCCCATCATGACTATAAAGACCGCGAACATTTTCAAAAATCAAGGCTTGAGGTTTACAGGTATCGATTAATCTCAATATTTCAAAAAACAATGTTCCTCTCGTGTCTCCAAATCCTGCTTTCTTGCCTGCATAAGAAAAAGACTGACAAGGAAAACCTGCCAATAAAACCTCATGGGGCGGTAATTGGTTAATTGCTCGGATATCTCTTAATACCTCATGGTTAAAATTATTTTTGTAAACCCATTGACAATCTGGACTAATTTCACTGGCTAAAACACATTCAACTTTGTGGTTTAAGGTGTTAGCTGCTTGTTCAAAGGCTAGGCGTATACCCCCTATGCCTGCAAATAAATCAATAAACCGGATCTTAGTCATTATGGTTCTTAGGTACTTGTGATGGAAACCCTCGTTTTTAGGGAACCCTTAACAGAAAGCAGGAAACAAGCAAAGCTTTATCTAGCAAGCTTTTGACCAAAATAAATGACTTTTCTTTATCATCATAACGTAAAATTAAATACAGTAAGCTTTAGCTTACTTTAGCTTTTAAATTGATTTCCTGGCTTAAGCTTCTGATTCACAGTTTAACCCAGATGCTTTACAATCATGTCGATGTCCATCTGGATAAATAGTTGAACAATCGACATAAGCATTAGAAAAATTAACATTATGACTGCGAAAAAAAATTGCTCCCTTTAACTGAGCTTGACTTAAATTCGTCAGAGTTAAATTAGCACCGCTTAAGTTAGCATAATTCAAATTCGCATCTCTTAGATCAGCATTGCCTAAATCAGCCCCTTGCAAGTTTGCGTGTGCTAAATTAGCACCCCGTAAATTGGCATGACGTAATGTTGCTCTTGATAAATTCGCTTGTTGTAAATTTGCCTGAGATAGATTACTCTGGCATAGTTTAGCATCGCTCAACTCAGCAGCTTGTAATTGAGCTTGTTGAAGTTGGGCTTGACTGAGGTTAGAGTAAGGCAGATAACTCTTTTGTAAGTAAGAGCCATTCAACTTAATACCTTGTAGATCCGCTTCAAATAAGTCTGACTCACTGATATCAATTGCACTGAAGTCGCGTCTCCCCTTAGCATATTGAGTCAGTAACTCTGTTTTACCAATCTTCTCCATCTGCTCTGTGACTCTGGAAGGTTCTGCTTCCTCTTCTCAATTTAATCTGCCTGATAAGGTCACTATAGATTTATGATTAAAACCCTGTATTAATTGTAAGGCATTGTAGCGACAGCTACATTTTTTCTAATTTTTTTTTTAAGGATTATCAAGATTTATATTTGACACTTAATGTAGATTGACAAGTCAAGGTTTATATGATAGAAGACAACCTGACTTGAGAGTATTAGTTAAGTCTTCAAAATCAGGGCTAATCAACTGGGTTTGTCGGTATCTAAAAGACGATATTCTTTCATCCTACTAATCATGAACGTCGGTTTGGTGTTCTAGGTAGAAATGTTTTATTATCGAGGGTGGAAATGATTAACTCATAAGTCAACCCCCCCACCCATGCTGTATAGGAACGAGATATACCAGCTACGAATTAGGATAACGATAGCTATATTAAGAACTTCTAGATAAAAGCCAAATCGAATACTATCCTGAAAAAACTATGTCAAACCCACAATTATCGATCGCGCAACATTATCACGAGCGCACCAAATACGATCCGGAGACGATCGCGTCCAAAAATAAGCGATTAGACTGGGATAATCAACCGATCCCCTTTAAAGAGTATAAACTAGGAACGACCATTGATCTAAAGCCTTATCTCAAAGAAGATCTCCAGGCGTTTACCCAGGAACCCGGTAAAAGTTGGTGGCGGTTGTCACGATTGCTCTTGTGCAGCTATGGCTTAACGGCTAAGATGGCAACCATGATTGGACCTCCGGTTTATTTAAGGGCGGCACCTTCAGCCGGGGGATTGTATCCGGCGGAAGTCTATTTAATTTCCAGTGGGACTTCTATATTAGCTCCAGGACTGTATAACTATCAGTGTCCTAGCCATTCTCTAGTGCGCTTTTGGGATAGCGAGGTTTGGTCAGGTCTACAAGAGGCTTGTTTTCAGCATCCTAGCTTAGAGACAACGGAACTGGCAATCGTCACCACCGCTATATTTTATCGTTCAGCTTGGCGCTATGAAGACCGTGCCTATCGGCGAGTGTTTCTGGATACGGGTCATTTGTTGGGCAATATTGAACTGGCGGGTGCGTTAACCGGGTATCGCCCCTCTCTGATTGGTGGCTTTGTGGATCAGAAGGTGAATGATCTGCTTTATCTTAACCCGGAACAAGAAAGCGCGATCGCAGTGGTTCCCCTCGCGGATCAATTTCAGGGACAAAGCAAGCCCTCTCAGCCCACTGCTTTACCGTCAGCGACGCAGTTTGACTATCCCGAACTTCCTGATGGAGAATTGCTGGCTTACCTGCATCAAGCGACGCAAATTGAACCGACAGATAAGCAGGAAATCGAATCGCCACCATCTGAAGAATTAGAGTCAGAAAAGGTAGGTGAAGACAAGTATAATTTTCCCTTCTGTACCAAAATCTCTACGACTACATCACCGATTCAATGGGGTAGTGTTACCGGGGAAGGATATGCGCCTCAAGCTTTGGAAAATACGATTCTAAAACGGCGATCAACTCGCGCTTATACGGGTGCGCCGTTATCCTTAGATGAACTTAAATTGCTACTCGATTTCACCTATCAACCCCAACACTACAGCGAACAAGGATTTGATAGTTCTCCTGATTATTTTGATCTGAGTTTAATTGAAACCTTTGTGGCAATTTCTGGAGTGGCGGGTTTAGACGAAGGCTGCTATTATTATGCACCAAAAGCGCAAGAATTGCGGCAAATCCGCTTTAAAAACTTCCGGCGGGAATTACATTTTTTGTGCTTAGGACAAGAGTTAGGGCGGGATGCCAGTGTGGTTCTCTTTCACACAGCAGACTTGAAAAAAGCTGTCGCCAAGTATGGCGATCGCGCTTATCGTTACCTGCATTTGGATGCGGGACATTTAGGACAACGGCTCAATTTAGCGGCGATTTATTTAACGTTGGGGGTGAGTGGTATTGGCGGGTTCTTTGATCAGCAAGTGAATGAGGTTTTGGGGATTCCTCCAGATGAGGCGGTTCTTTATATTACTACGCTGGGGCGTCCCAGGAGTTGATGGTCATTTGCCCTTGGTCATTCGCTAAAAGGTTCTTGTCTAAGGATCGGGTTGAGTTATATTTGAGGACAAAAGAAACGTTGACCTGATATCATACACCTTTGTCAGTAAGCCTCGACACCCGCCAAGAACTCAAGTTCTTGGCTAAAAGCTTAAGTCCATTAAAATGGACTAATATAGCAGTACTAAGACAGGTTAGGACATTCTTTATAGCCCTACGGGGATACGTTAAGACATTCCCCTGTTGCCTATTGCCTGTTCCCTGTTGCCTTTTCACCCAATTGTATTGTCCTAACCTTAATGCGTAGTGCTTTACTGTTAAGAGTTCCCTGTTAAGCAGTTTCCTCTGGGGATAAACTGATGTCCTAATGTGTCCTCGTAGTGCTATCAATACCTAACACCTACCCTCACGACAAGACAGCAAACCTTATCTAGCTAGCATCTTGTCCGGATTTATCACGAACCTTTTCTATCGTCTTAATTTCATGGATTCGGACTTGGAAATAACTATCTCCATCAACATAGGTACTATCAATCTGCTCCAGGAGCTCTTTGGGACTCCAGCCTCGTGGTTCCCCATACTTATACTCATAGTACGTCAAATCCCACCATACAGTAGTACTGCGTAGAAATTGTTCCCACCGATAGGGATTATCGAGCATATCTTGAGCGATCGCTTCTTTCGATTCAGCCTCAACAACCTTAAAGTTGCTTTCGTAAACGCCTTCATCACATACAGATGTTATTAAAAATAATGCCATGACGCAACCTTGACCAACCTGTTGTCTTGACAACCTATTATGAACGTGAAGGGTCATGTCAGGGCGGGTTTTGAACAAACGTTATTATCCGTTACATAAGACTTACCCAAAGCTACCCACAAATGGACATCCCTGGAACTTACTTCCTGCTTCATCCTGGCGGTGTCGGCACTCAACCAGTCCACAAGCTAACACCACCTAACTGGCGGCTATCTCCAAATTAATG
>NZ_JAVJTO010000123.1:0-73808 GCF_040220235.1 Coleofasciculus sp. B1-GNL1-01 | reverse complement strand
ATTTCTAATTTTTCATTAATGATATCCACTATTCCTATTTCATCAATTAATCCAGCTATAATCCCCAAATGGTCTAGGTTTTTGACTTCTATTGTTGATTTAGACAAGGTTAATCTCTCTTTTAAATAGTTACAGCTAACTAGCTAATTATCTCAAGGTATCAATCCTCAGTAAAGTGAGTATTTATGCTTAGTGTTCTCGGAGACGTGTCTGTAACCTGTCATGTTACATTTTGAAGTGCGGAGTGTGGGTTTGAAGGAAAATACTGAGCGGTTAAATCCTCTTCACTCGAAATGGTGTTTTTTGCAGTTTTCGGCAAACGGATTGGCAGGATTGTGTCATAGATGAATCCAAAAACGGCAAGCAATTTGGTAAATTTCGGTAATGGGCGACTGCTTTAAGACTTCTAGTATGGACTTGAAACGCTTTTACAGCGCTTTTCACGTTTATGGAATAGAAAATTGTATCGGTTGGTTTTTGGGCGCAATCATCGTCTGTAGTCTACTAACTTGAAAACTGCTGTAAGCCTTAAGCAATGTGCTGTAAGCCAAAAAGTACAGCTAACCGTACTGGCATACAATTAGGTGAAGCTTTTCGTCTTCTTGTTCCTGCTATCCCGCTTACGCGAGGAGTCAGTGCTGCGTTCTCTCTACTCGGGTCTGAATCCACTAATCCAAGCAAATTGATGATCCCCAAATGGTTAATGTTTCCTATTTTATTGTTTTAGAGAGCGTAGTTTCGATTGCTGGTGTACTCATCTGTGTGGGACTATTCCTATCCTACTCTAGGGCGCGACGAGCTTTGCGATGGTGGGAACGCAGGCGAGGGTTTCAACTGTATTGCGAAACTGAGCGAATTCGTAATGGGTTGTTGCAAGAGTCATTGGCGATGCGTCGCAGCTTAGAGTTATGGCTGGGAGATAGTCATGAGATTTCTTTGGAGCATGTCCGAGACTGGTTAAAGGGGATTGAAAAGTTCCATCATTCTCTGGGACAATTGAGCGATCGCCTATCGCCTCCTTTTGTTGAGGAAAGTTTACCCCTAGCTGTACAGTACTTGCTCGAACTGTGGCAAACTTACAATCCTCACCTTAACATTCAGATGGAACTGCCGGGGGATTGGCAGGATGAGTCTCCTGAGTGCTCTCGAGTGATTTTAATCGCCTTAGATGAGTTACTGCGAATTACGTTATCTCAAGGAGGTACATCCCGTTGGAGCAACGACACCGACACCAAAGGCGTACTCAGAGGGTTTCAACAATGCCAGACTGAAAAAATTGGTATGCTTCCCTCAGAGGTGTTCACTCAACTATCGATTCATGTCCGCTTACAGAAACAGGGGAAGTTCGGTGATATTAGAGTTCAACTCTCTTATCCTAATGAATCAACAGTGGTCTGTCCATCAAGTCTCAAAGATTTGGACTATCTTAAGGAAGCTTTTCACTTTGTCACCGGCGGACAGTGCTTTTATAAGAGAAAGGAGTTGATGGTAACGTGGCACTTCCGTTGGCAATCACCCCAACCTCAGCTCCCAAAATTAACCCTAGACTGCGATGGATTTGAATATGAGTCTAAAATCACCAAAGCTAGTCAAGTCAAAAATTCTCGTGGTTGATGATCACGAAGCTGTCTTGGATGGAACTGTGAATATGCTGACAAAGCAGTACCCAGAAGCCGATGTGATCACCGCTCAAACCGCACGAGGCGCTCAACAACAAGTGGAGGGCGCTCAACCTGATTTGGCGATTCTGGATCTTTCTATTCCAGAGCAACCTGGAGACATGGCGCGAACGGAGACAGGGATTCAACTGGTGAGAACGTTGATGGAGCAGTATCCCACCTTGAATATTGTAGTTCAAAGCGCTCATGTCCGCTCACTGGTGCGTCTCAAACCTGCGATCTCGACTCATGAAGGGGGTTTTACGATTGTAGACAAAAGTCTGCCCCTCCAGGAAATGTTAACTAAGGTTGATTGGGCGCTTCAGGGAGTGGTTTACACGCCCAGAGAGATGCGAACGGGGTTGGAAGTTAAGCCGGAATGGTTGGAACTGTTGACCCTCGCCTTTCAAGAAGGATTACAAGATAAAGCGATCGCTCAGCAGATGAATATTGCTGAACGAACTGTGCGTCATTATTGGACGAAGGTTCAAGACGCTTTGGGCGTTTATCCGGAACCGGGGAAAAATATTCGGATTCAAACCCAAATGCGTGCTAAGGAGGAGGGTTTAATTGATTAGTTATTGGTCATTGGTTATTAGTCATTAGTCATTTGCTCCCCAGACGCGCCATGGCGCGTCTCTACATGCTCCCTAATTCCCTATTCCCTGTTCCTTGTGCAGCGTAACCTTTGGCGAAACATTCAAGCGGAACTTGCCATCTGGCGGGTTGGGGCTTTGCCAGGATTGATTATTATTGGACTGGTCATGCTGGCTCGTCTGACGGGTTCGCTACAATTTTTGGAATGGGTGGTGCTGGATAATTTTCTGCGGCTGCGTCCAGCTGAACCTATGGATGAACGAATTGTGATTGTTGGGATTGATGAAGGAGATATCCAGCAGATAGGAACGTATCCTATTCCTGATCAAGATATTGCTGAACTCCTGAGACTATTGCAGAATTATCAGCCGAATGTCATTGGTCTTGATATCTTTAGAGACTTACCCGTTGAGCCCGGTCATGCTAAATTGGTTGAAGTATTTAGAGAGAGCAAAAACTTAATTGCGATTGAGAAAGCGTTGCGCGATCGCGAGGGGTTTACTGTTAGTCCACCACCCGATTTGCCCCCTGATCAAGCTGGATTTGCTGATGCGGTTCTGGATAGAGATGGGTATCTCAGACGCAGCCTGCTTCGCATTTCTACTCCCCAGGGAGAGCGTAAATTGTCTCTGACGCTACGTCTGGCTCAAACCTATTTATCTAGTCAAGGAATTCCCCTAGAACAGGGAATTCATGACCCCAATGCTATCCGGTTTGGTTCCACTGAACTGACTCGGTTTCAACCCAATTCTGGGGGATATGTGAGAGCCGATGCTGGCGGAAATCAGATTTTGCTCAATTTTCGCGGTGGTCGAGAACCGTTTAGAGTGATCTCACTTAATGATATCAAAAGTGGACATGTTGATCCCAACTGGATTCGCGATCGCATTGTCTTAGTTGGGATAACGGCTGCTAGTGTCAAGGATATCGTAAATTCGGCGGCGATTACGGGTGTTAACCCCAAACTGGTTTATGGGGCGGAAATTCAAGCTCATGCGGTGAGTCAAATTATTAGTGCTGTTCTGGATGGGCGTCCCCTTTTGCAGGTTTGGTCAGATGGATGGGAATATTTGTGGATTTTTGCCTGGGGGTTTTTAGGTATTAGTCTGGGTCGGCTATTTCAATCCCCTTTCAAGATTCTGATGGGATTGGGGATGGCTAGTGTGGGATTAATCGGTATTTGTTATTTCGGGTTGATTTTAGGGTGGTGGATTCCCCTTATTCCGGCAATTCTTCCTCTTGTTTTTAATGGTGCTGGACTCACCGCTGGGTTATTTTATCGACATCAACAGGATTTGCGGTTACGGCTGCAAGAGCGGCAATTTATTATTGACCATACATTTGATACCATCCACAATGGACCGTTGCAAAGACTGGCAAGGATTTTAAGCACGGCTCAAGAAAACCATTTATATTCTGAACTGTTGTTGTCTGAACTTAAACAGTTGAACCAAGAGATTCGCACAGTCTATGAATCCGTTCGTCGAGAAACGTTAACCCAAGGGGAACATATTTATCTGGGCGGTAATTTAGAATTAGATTTACAGACGCCAATTCATGAAATACTCTATCAAGTTTACGATAATACGATAACTCGTGATTTTCCTTGCTTTAAAACCATTAAACTTCAAATTAATAAATTTGAACCTCTAGAAAGTCGATATCTAAGCCTCGACCAAAAGCGGGGGTTGTGTCGATTTCTAGAAGAGGCGTTGTGTAATGTAGGGAAATACGCTGTTGGGGTGACTCGTCTGAGTGTAATTTGTACTCAAGAAAACGGTAAGAATGTTATTCGCATTATCGATAATGGGGTAGGTTTAGACGCATTATCTGATAACTTAGATCAATATCGAGGTCGGGGAACGCAGCAGGCAAAAAATCTGGCTCGACAACTGCGAGGAACGTTTCGGCGGTTTCCTAATTCTCCCAAAGGAACCGTTTGTGAATTAACTTGGTCTGTGGCAAAAGCGTGGTTCTGGTAATGTTGAGGAAGTCATACCCTTTGAGTTTCAACAAAGATACATAACCTGTTGAGGGTTATTCGTCAAAATAATTTAAAAAAGGTCATTGATAAAGGTTTTAGCCCTATTTATTTAACGCAACTTAATATTAGCTGTCAACTTTTCCTGAACTTTCCTGAACTTTCCTGAACATTTCCTGAACTTTTATCGATAAGATTATCCTAGATTGGGGTAACGTTGTTTTAGACGTAGCCTGCTACGTCTGAAACAGCCGTGTAGCTTATCCTGTCCGGTCAAACACTCTGAAAAAAATGCCTGAAACAATAGGGTTTAAAGAATTGCAATTTTGGGTAATCTTTAGGACAGGACAGGCTATGTAGTTTTCAGCCAGGACAATAACGGGAACTTGTGAGCAAACCATCCCAATTCTGTCATTAGGTTTACACTTATAGGCATCAGATGCACAAGTCCTGGGTTGTAGGCTGTAAATAAAGCGTTAAATAACTAAGACAATTATGCAACTTTTATGGCGGCTAACAAAACAATTTAATGGTAAACTCGTAATCGGTGCTGTTCTCAGTTTATCTTTGGTAATAGGTGGTGTCGCTTTAGCTGATGATAAAAACGGAGAGGGCGCACCTGATCCAGCTCATACAGGTTCAACGGGAACAAGACTATACCAACCTCCTGATGATTTGCTGTCGCCCTTTGGCGATGGTTCAGAAGGTAGACGAGGCGGTTGTACGGGTGATGCAAAAATTAGTTTAACAGCCCTCGCCCCTCAAAGCCATGTGGGACAAACGGCTTCCACTCACCCTACCTTCGCTTGGTTTGTCCCGGATACTCAATCTTATGAGATAATCTTTCAACTCTATGAATATGGGTCAAATGGGAGTCGTAACGTAATCCAGGAAATTCCGCTACAAAGTTCTCCGGGAATCATGACATTATCGTTACCAAAGGATAAACCGGGTTTATCAATTGGACAAAGATATGGTTGGAGAGTTGTGCTTCTGTGTAACCCCAACTCCCCCTCTAGCGCTTTAGTAGCGGGGGCGGATATTGATGTTGTCCAGACGCCAGGGACATTTTCTGATAGTCTTGATCCCCTAGAAAGAGCGAAGCGATATGCAGAGGCAGGGTTATGGTATGATGCATTAGCGGAAGTTTTAGCATCAGGAAATGAGGCAAGTATTTTACTTGAAGATTTACTCAAGGATTTAGCTGAGTTAGAAAACTTACAAGCAGCAGAAAATGGCAGTGAACAGGGTCAGCGATTGACACAAATTGTTGAGGTATTAGATAGGTGATAACCTACCTGTAGGGGTACGGCATTGCCGTACCCTTCCCCTGTATATAGATATAGCGTTTGTGCATACCTTACAACCAATTACCAATCATAATAAATGCTGCCCAATAAGCGGGGTGAGCGGTTTTTCCTCCGGCTTCAATTAATGAGGCTTGAGCCATGCGAAGTGCTTCGGCTTTACTAATCCTAGAATCGCGTAAATTAGCATAAAAATCCGTGGCAATTTGGGCAGTTGTAGCATCATCAATAAACCAAAGGGAAGCTAAAGCACTTCTAGCACCCGCTTGCACCGCGACACCCGCTAAACCCAAGGCGGCGCGGTCATCTCCAGCAGCGGTTTGGCAAGCGGTTAAGGTGAGGAGTTCTACGGGGTCAGAACGTTTTGAAACCGTCCGTAGCTTTCTATCCAACTCAGTAATCGTGAGTTTTTCATTGTTTCCTGTGACAATAAATGTGTTTTCTGGATCACCACCAAATTCGCCGTGGGTGGCAATATGAAGAATGGGGTAAACGGTTTGGTTTAATTCCTGTTGTAGGCGAGTTGAGGTGAAGTCTTCATCCAGTAATCCTTGGCTTCCAGGGAGTAGGGTTTTGACCTGATTAATTTCCCAGGAAACATTCGGTAAAGGGGGAAATTCGCGACCCTCGATAATCGCGGGTTGGGTTAATCCTAAAGCTAATGCTAGCAGGTCTTCGCGGTTGAGGGTTTTGGGGTCAGTTAGGGTTAAGGTTGGTGTGGTAGCAATGGCATACTTTTGCACTAGAAAGTTCTCGCCATCGTGGAGGGCTGCCATGGGGATACTGCGTAGGATACCATCTTGAATGAAGACTAAGGTTTTGATGTTGGCTTGGTCTAAATCGGCGGCGAAGGGGCGAATAATCCAGTCGTAAAGTTTCTGGGCGGGTTGGGGGTTATAGGTTCTAAAAAAGCTTTCGAGTCCGCGACGGAAGGTGTTGATTTCTTGTCTGAGGGTTTCGCGGTCAATGTTTATCCAGGTGAGTCGTTTTTCACCGTTGGGAAAACTGGCGATAATTGCGGTGCGGTCTGGTAAAATGATGGAACTAAAGACGGCAGTGGCGGTGTTTTCTCCGACTAAATCTACTCGTTCTTGGTTGAAGGCGGTTAAGACACAATCGCCGCCAAAATAGTCTTGAAGTTCGGCTAATTTGAGGGAGTCAACGGTGTTGAGAACAGAGGTGAGGGTTTTGGTTTTCTCAGACGTTGGAGTTGAGGAGAGGGAGGCGCGTTCTAATCTGAGTTCGATGAGTTGTCGGTAAAGGGGGTCAACGGTATCACGAAAGTCGAATTGGATGTCGCGATTGGCGAGGAGAATATCACCTCGGATACTTTCTAAGGTTGCGATCGCGCGGTTGTATGTGTCAATCGCCTGAGTTGGGTTTCCTTGGGCATTATACAGGCGTGCGGCTTGCCATTCCCACAGATAGAGGCTATCTTTAGCTAGCAGGTCTTGGTCGGCGGCTAATCGGGCTTGTTGGGTGAAGTTGAGGGCTTGGGAGTAGTCTTGCTGACATTCGTAGAAATGACCGAGTTCCCCTAGGGCAAAGGATTGGGCGCGATTGTCTTGGAGGCGTTGGGCGATGGCGACGGCTTGTTGCAGGAGGTGTAGGGTTTGGCTGGGGGATTCTGGGGTGACACATTGGGTTGTCGCCTTTGTGTTTCCTTGACTGAGGAAGTGGGCTAAGTCAATCGCCCCATAGACTTGATCACGGGAATCGGGTAAGGTTTCTAGGAGGGAGAGGGCTTGTTTGAGGGCGTGGCGGGTAGACTGGGTGCGGTATTCTGGAGTAATGGTATTGAGGAGCGATCTCAGTTGTCCTAGGCGATCGTTGTGGGTTTGGGCGAGGTTGAGGCTGGTTTGAAAGACGGTGAGGGCTTCGGTGTCGTAGGTTAATGCTTGTTTTTTGAGTTTATCGGCTTCGATGGTATCGCCGCGAATGGTTGCAGAGTTGGCGCGGCGATAATGGATGTTGGCAAGGCTAAGGTAGGTATTGCCTAGATGAGTTAGGGTTGAGGTTTGATAGGCGATATTACCCATTTCTGTTGCCAAATCTAAGCTGGCTTGCAGATGGGTGAGGGCGCTTTTGTAGTCGCCTCGCAGCCGCAAGGCTTCACCTAAACTTCCCAAGGCGGCGGCTTCGGTGGGTTTGTCTTGGGTGGTACGGGCAAGGGCGAGGGCGCTATCGGGGGTACAGTCGTTCGGGGAGGGATTACATAAGAGTGCGATCGCGGTTCTGGGTTGTCCTATATTAGTATAGGTTTGTGCCTTTTCGACGAGAAGCCTTGCTACTTGGGGGGTATCAGCGATTTGGCGATAATAGGCGATCGCATTTTCCCAATAGGTGAGGGCTTTTTCGCTTTGCTTGAGGTGTTGATAGGCGCGGGCGAGGTTTTCTTGAACTATGGCGGCGCTGGCTCTTTTGTTGGTGTCTTGGTAGTGGGTTAAGGCGGTTTGCCAAGGTTCGATGGCGTCGTAAATATCACCGTTTTTGTAGCGTTGGATACCTTGTTCCACGAGTTGATCGGGATTCAGTGTTTGGGCGGTGGCGATGGGGCTAAGTTTGAGGGGGGTAAGGGTTAAGGAAACCTGACTTAGACTCAAACTGAAAGTGAGACTACACAGGAATAGAATCAGGAGAAAGGGGCGAATTCGGAATCGGCGGTGTTGGCTTTTCATTTCGTTCGTTCGTAGTTGCGCTTTAGCGCCATAAACGTTGAAACACTCATGACAAACACTTGAAAAGCCTTGAACTAAAGTTCAGGCTAAAAGCTTAAACCCGTTGAAACGGGTTCAAAGCCTTTAGTCTAGTAAGCTCGATTCTTACTTTAGCTTTCAGCCGGAAATTGATTTCCCGGCGTCCGAGTTGAAACACTCACGACAAACACGCAAGAAGCCCTGAACTCAAGTTCGGGCTAAAAGCTTAAACCCGTTGAAACGGGTTCAAAGCCTTTAATCCAGTAAGCTTTAGCTTACTTTAGCTTTCAGCCGGAAATTGATTTCCTGGCGTCCAAGTTGAAACACTCACGACAAACACGCAAGAAGCCCAGAACTCAAGTTCGGGCTAAAAGCTTAAACCCGTTGAAACGAGTTCAAAGCCTTTAATTTAGTAAGCTTTAGCTTACTTTAGCGTTGGTTCCGGAAATTGATTTCCCGGCGTCCAAGTTGAAACACTCACGACAAACACGCAAGAAGCCCTGAACTCAAGTTCGGGCTAAAAGCTCAAACCCGTTGAAACGGGTTCAACGCCTTTAATTTAGTAAGCTTTAGCTTACTTTAGCTTTCAGCCGGAAATTGATTTCCCGGCGTCCAAGTTAGTGACCGTCGGATTAACTGTAATTCTAATCGGTTTCCGCTTGTTCTCCAATTAAATTAATTTTTGTTACTAACACTTGCTTTTTGCCTCGTTTACTTCATTCCCAGTTTTGAGAAGGGAATGAGCTCAGGGAGACTTCGCCTCTTAATAATAACCACTCTTCAAGAGCATTTCCTAGAGGGATGCTGGAAACGAGAAAGAGCAAAACAGTAACACAAGCTACAAAAACCCCTTGAATAACCCAGGGCGGCTTTTGTCGAGAGGTTATCGATAGATACCCTTCCCGATTGTTCCAGACATTTCCGACAACAACTGGAACAGGTGTCTTCCTGTCGCCATGCAGTTTTCGGCAATACCCCTGGCTGAATTGTGCAACCCACTTGTCAGAATTCGGCAATCCAGCTTGCACTTAACTGCATCACAGGTTCCGTCGCGTTCTGGTATTGTTGGAAAATAAGGCTAGAAAACCATCAACTTTACTGGCATAATTGGGATCAAGTCTTGGGGTTTGCCAAGATATTATTCAGGGGCATTTTGTCATATTTGATACCAAATTTACGATTAGGTTTGAATTCAGACGTAGCATCCCGCTTTTGCCAGATTCGTAGGGGCGCACCGACGTGCGCCCTTTCCCCGACGTGCGCCCTTTCCCCGACGTGCGCCCAATCACCAACATCTGTCCAAACCCCGACGTGCGTCTGATAAACATCAAAACCCGATGGCTTAATTCATTACTAATCTCAGGAGACATTTGCCGTGATCAAAATAAACAGGTTGGCTGGGCGTTGGCAGTCGTTTATCATTGGCACTGTCGGCTTAATCGGCGTATTGGTAACCGGGGGAAATGAGGGAGTCTTCGCCCAGGTGATACCGGATGATACCCTGGGGGCAGAAAGTTCTGTGGTTACCCCTGATGTGCTGATTCAGGAGATACTCAGCGACAGAATCGATGGGGGCGCCACTCGCGGCGCGAATCTGTTTCATAGTTTCTTAGAGTTTAATATTGGGGAAGGGAGAGGGGTTTATTTTACGAATCCCGATGGGATAGAAAATATCCTCTCCCGTGTTACTGGGGATAATGTCTCGACTATATTGGGCAGGTTAGGGGTATTGGGTGAAGCGAATCTATTTTTACTCAATCCCAATGGGATTTTATTTGGCGAAAATGCCAGTTTAGATATAGAAGGTTCCTTTGTCGCCACCACAGCATCAGGGATAGAGTTGGGTGAGGATGGGGTTTTTAGTGCGACTCAACCGAAGAGTAGTCGTTTACTCTCGGTAAGTCCTGGGGCGCTATTTTATAATGCTGTAGAAGCGGCGGGGGGTAAGATTACGAATCGGGGGAATTTAACCACCGGACGAAATCTGACCTTAGATGGGGAGAATTTGGATTTACAGGGAGAGTTACGTTCTGGCAGTGATTTAACCCTTTTTGCCCAGGATACTGTGAAAGTGCGGGATAGTGTGGCGACACCGTTTTTGGCACAAGCGGGTGAAAATCTAACGATTCAGGGGAATGGCGGTATTGATATTTGGGCGCTGAATCATCCGACACAGACACCATTTGTGAGTGGGGGTGATTTAATCTTAAGGAGTGATGGAATTATTTCTGGGGATGCTCGTTTTGCCAGTGGTGGCAGTTTTGTGATTCAAAGTGTGTCGGGGGGACTGGCAAATTTTGTCAGCCTTAATGACCCGATTATTAGTGCTACTGGGAATGTGGATGTTGCAGCTAACTATACCGGGACATCGTTATTAGTGGAAGCAATGGGTAATATTCAATTTCAGGGTGATATCAACATTACTGGACCTGATGATAGGAATGTGTTACCGGATGGACCGGATACGGAAACACTGAGTACACGTACAGCTTTAATTATGCGATCGGGGCAGGATACTTTGGCTTATGGGGGGGTTAATTCGGTTCCAGCACCTGATTATAGTACGACAGATGTGCCAGAGGGAATTACGATTGGTGGAGATGTTGTCTTACAGCCGTTTAATGGGGTTGGGGGGATAGTTGATCTGGAAGCGGCATCGGGGGATGTGAATACCCAACTCATTAGCACCAATGGACAACAAGTCTCTAACTTTGACAATGATGCCCAAGGGGGTGCAATTAGCATCGCCGCCAACGGTAGTATTAAAACTGGCGATTTGTTTTCTTACTCGTTCTCTCCCTTAGGTAATGCAGGAAATGGGGGAGATATTAGCCTCAGTGCCGCCAATGGCAGTATTGACAGTGGCTCTTTAATCTCTGACTCACGTTCAGAAAAGGCTGGTAACGCTGAGGATGGAGGAGATATTCGCCTCAGTGCCGCTAACGATATCACTATCACTGGTGGTTTGTTATCTTACTCGTACTCTAATTCGGGTAATGCCGGAAATGGGGGAAATATTAACCTCAGTGCCACTAACGATATCACTATCACTGGTGGTTTAGATTCTTACTCACGGTCTGTAGATGGCGATGCTGGGGATGGGGGTGCGATTACCTTGAGTGCCGCTAACGGTAACATTTCCACAAATATCTTGAACTCCAGATCTCGTTCGGTTTCTTTTGGCAATACAGGAAATGGGGGAGATATTCGCCTTAGTGCCACTAACGGCAGCATTGATACCGAGGGTTTGTTTTCTGACTCGTGGTCTAATTCTGGGAATGCAGGAAACGGGGGCGTGATTAGTCTGGAAGCTGCCAACGGCAGTATTACCACGGGGAATTTGAATTCTTCCTCATACTCTGATACTGGCATCGCCGGAAATGGAGGAACAATTCGCCTTGAAGCCAACAATGGCAGCGTTTCCACTGGTTTTTTAGCATCTAACTCACGTTCTTATTCTGCTGGTAGTGCAGGAAATGGGGGTGATATTAGCCTGGAAGCTACTGATGATATCAACATCAATGGCTTTTTGTATTCATACTCCTCTAATCAGGGCACTACCGGAAATGGGGGAGCTATTAGCCTCAGTGCCGCTAACGGCATCAATATTACTGGGAATTTGTTCTCTTCCTCTCGCTCTAATTCGGGCGATGCCGGGAATGGGGGGGCGATTAGCTTAACTGCCGCTAATGACATTAATATTACCGGAAATTTGTTCTCTTACTCGTGGTCTCCTGATTCTGGCAATACAGAAAAGGGTGGCGCAATTACCCTGAATACCACGAACGGCAGCATTAACACACGCAGTTTAAATTCTGTCTCTCTCTCTAATTCGGGTAATGCCAGAAATGGGGGAGATATTAACCTCAGTGCCGCTAACGATATCACTATCACTGGTGGTTTAGATTCTTACTCACGGTCTGTAGATAGCAATGCTGGGAATGGGGGAGATATTCGCCTCAGTGCCACTAACGGCATCAATATTACTGGGAATTTGCTCTCTTACTCGCGCTCTAATTCGGGCAATGCTGGAGATGGGGGTGCGATTACCTTGAATGCCGCTAATGACATTAATATTACCGGGAATTTGTTCTCTTACTCGTTCTCTCCTGATTCTGGCAATACAGAAAAGGGTGGCGCAATTACCCTGAATACCACGAACGGCAGCATTAACACGGGTAACTTGGAATCTGTCTCTCGCTCTAATTCAGGTCGTGCGGGTCAGGGTGGCGCGATTACCTTGAGTGCCGCTAAGGGCGGCATTTCTACTGGTTATTTGTACTCGCACTCGTACTCTTTTTTATCCAATAATACAGACAATGGTGGTGCAATTAGTCTAACTGCCGCAAACGGCATCAATATTACTGGGAATTTGTTCTCTTACTCGCAGTCTGTAGATGGCAATGCCGGGAATGGGGGAGATATTCGCCTCAGTGCCGCTAACGATATCACTATCACTGGTGGTTTAGATTCTTACTCGTGGTCTGATTCGGGCAATGCCGGGAATGGGGGAGATATTAGCCTCAGTGCCACTAACGGTAACATTTCCACAAATACCTTAAATTCTAGAGCTCGTTCTGTTTCTTCTGGCAATACAGGAAATGCGGGGAATATTCGCATTGAAAGCGGCGATGGAATTAATATCAGAGGTTTGTTGTTATCTGACTCGTGGTCTAGTTCGGGTAATGCAGCAAATGGGGGAAATATTAATCTCAGTGCCGCTAATGATATCACTATCGATGATGATGCATACGCTAACTCGGTCTCTGATGATGGGGGAACAGCAGCAAATGGAGGCACAATTAGTCTCGTCACAGCCAACGGCAGCATTAACACGCGCAACTTGTGGTCTGATTCACGCTCTAATTCGGGCGATGCCGGGAATGGGGGGGCGATTACCCTGAATACCACGAACGGTAGCATTAACACGCGCAACTTGAGTTCTGACTCACGCTCGGATTCTGAGAGTGCCGCAAATGGAGGCGCGATTAATATTAGCGCCACCAACGGCAGCATTAACACGGGCAATCTCTTATCTGCCGCGAACTCTGGTTCTGGTAGTGCCGGAAATGGTGGGTTGATCACCTTGTTTGCCAACGGTAACATCACAACGGGTGAGATAGATTCTCAGACAGAGGGTGCAGGCAATGGTGGAAACATCACCCTCACTAGCACGGCGGGAGAGATTGACACCACTGGGGGGAATGTCACCTCTCAAATTCGGGATAATTCAGGTGGCACAGGTAATGCCGGAACCATTATTTTCACGGCTAGAGGTGATATTCGCACGGCTACCTTAAACTCGAGTGCCGAATCGGGCAATGGCTCACTTATCCACCTTACCAGTACAAATGGAACAATAGACACTACTGAGGGAGATTTGGCAACTGATTCCAGAAGTGGCAACGCGGGAGATATTCAACTTGATGCCTTTGGTGACATTATTCCCGGAGAAATTATCTCTACTATTTATTCGTCTGATCCATTGGCTCGTGGCGGAGATATAACTATTGTTAGTGAGAATGGAGTAGTCCGGGTTGAGAACAATCACACGATCAGAAGTAGAACCTTTGGAGCAGGTAAAGGGGGAGACATTAATCTTGAAGGGCAATCGATCTTTATTAGTAATAATTCTAGGCTAAGTGCTACAACGTTTGGACAGGGGGATGCAGGCAGCGTAAATATTGTTGCCTACGATACGGTTATTATTGATAAAGACAGTAATATATTCAGCCAAGTCAACACACAAGGAGAGGGTGATGGTGGCAGCATTAACATCACCACTGGATCGCTGTCTGTAAACACTGGTGCTTCCTTATCCGCCCCCACTTTTGGGCAAGGGAATGCAGGTAGCGTGAATATCAATGCCCGTCATACTGTCTCCTTTGATGATGGTAAGGTGTTTAGCAGCGTAGCACAGGGAGCAGTGGGTCAAGGTGGCGACATCAACATCACCGCAAGGTCGCTTTCGTTAACTAATGATGCTGAACTGTTTATCGCCACCTCTGGACGGGGGAATGGGGGCAGCATCAGTATCGAAGCCGATCAGCTCTCCTTGAGTTCAAATGCCGCACTTATTGGGGATGTAAATCCAGGTGGAGAAGGACGGGGGGGAGATATCAACTTAAATGTCAAAGGTACACTCTCGCTCACTGGTGGAGAGACTGCCCCAACTGGGGAATCAACCAGAATTACTCTAGGTGTACTCACGGGTGGAACAGGTTCTGGTGGAGACCTGAATATCAGGGCTGGTTCTCTAATTCTGACAGATGGCGCTATTATCAAAAACAGTACTCAGGGACAGGGAGATGCAGGCAATATTTATGTCAATGCTGATGTTGTCGATATCTTAGGTAGTGTTCCCAGTAGTGGATTGCCCAGTGGGTTATTTACCAGCACCGATACCACTTTTGACGCTGGCGATATTGTTATTGACACTCAAACATTCCGAATTGCAGATGGAGCCGCTTTAAGTGCCCGCAGCAAAGGGGATGGGCAGGGAGGCGATATCACAGTGAATGTCGGCAGTACATTTGAGGCGACGGGTGGCGGACAGCTAATAACAACAACATTTGGTCAAGGACAAGCCGGCGATATATTTGTTAATGCAACAGACCAGATAACTATATCTGGTAGTGACCCGAATTACGCCAACCGCATTGCCAAATTTCCCAACCCCATCGATCCGTTTGTTGCTAACGGTATCACAGAAACAGGACCTAATAGTGGATTATTTGCCAATACAGAAATTGACTCCACTGGCAACGGCGGCAATATAGAAATTGTCACAACCAACTTCAACTTAACCGATAACGCTCAAATCTCTGCTTCCACTTCCGGTAGTGGCAAGGGAGGAAACTTAACTGTCACCGCACCCGAAGCGGTAACAATTCGCGGTAATGGTCAACTTTCGGTAGAAACCACGGGTGATGGCGCTGCTGGCAACCTATCCATTGACACACAGCGGCTCAACATATCTGATAGCGCCTCTATCTCCGCCTCCACCTCCTCCGCCAATCCCTCCGGCGTCGGTGGTAACATCACCATCAACGCCACCGAATCCTTCCACCTCACCAATCAAGCCAGTTTACTCGCCCAATCAACAGGTGCAGCCAAAGCTGGCAACGTCACCATAAACACCGAACAACTAACCGCCGATAACGGTTCCATCACCACCAGCGCCACTGCCACCAGCTTAGGAGAAGGTGGTAGTATCGATGTCAACGCTTCTCAAATCAACCTCAAAGGCACAGAAATAGGCTTATTAGCCGAAACCGAAGGCGTCGCCCCCGCTGGTGCATTAACCCTGCAACCCTTTGCCAATGGACAGAATTTAACCATTAACCTTCAAGATAACGCCAAAATCTCTGCCGCCACTTCCGGTAGCGGTGAAGGGGGAAGCTTAAGCGTCACCGCACCCGAATCTATCACCATTCGCGGACAAGGACAACTCTCCGTAGAAACCACAGGCGATGGTGCCGCCGGAAACCTCACCATTGACACCCAAAATCTCACCATCACCGACGGCGCAACGATATCCGCTTCCACCGCCTCCCCCAACCCCCAAGGCTTAGGCGGTAATCTCACCATCAACGCCAGCGAATCCTTCACCCTCACCAACCAAGCCCGTATACTCGCCCAATCCACAGGTGCAGCCCCGGCGGGTACTATCACAGTAGACACTGGACAACTCAGTGCCAACAATGGCTCAATTGAAACCTCCGCAACTCAATCCGCAGGCGGTGCGATTACCATCACCGCTTCTGACATCCGCCTATTTGGGGACAGTGACATCAGAACCGATGTCGCCTCTGGTGTTGGCGGTGGCGGTAATATTACCCTAACCGCCGACACCATCCTGGCATTTGCCGATAGCGATATCCTGGCATTCGCCCAAGATGGCAAAGGGGGCGATATCACCTTCAATACTCCCGTCTTCTTCGGTTTTGCCTATGCTCCTGCCCCCAAAGGCACTGATCCTGATACCCTGGATCATAATGGTCGAGTGGATATCAATGCTACAGGTGCAGTAGAAGGCGTGATTACCCTACCCGACACCAGCGCAGTTCGCAACAGCCTCACCCCCTTATCGAATAATCAAATCGATACCGACAAACTAATTGCCGAAAGTTGCATCGCCCGTCGTCATGAACCAAAACGGGGTAGCTTCTTTATTACGGGTACGGGGGGTATCCCGTTTCGTCCTGGGGATCTTTATGTTACACCGTATCAGACCGGAACCGTGCGGTCAATTCCCAGTCAGGGAGATGGGGAAGCTGGGGAAGAATCTTCCTCAACTCGTCGCCCTTGGAAAATCGGTGATCCAATTATCGAGCCCACGGGGATATATCGATTAGCCAATGGGGAATTAATCATGGGTCGTTTATGTGGGGAGTAACGGTAAAAGGGTAGTAGTTCGGCACACCTGATTTGAGGAATTCCGAAACCGTAGGGGCGCACCGACGTGCGCCCGACACACCGACGTGCGCCCAACACGCCCCGTGCGCCCGATTCAATGGTCAAATCTGTTCCACAATTTTGGCTGTGTCATAGCAAATAAATACCCCCTGAAGAGAACTAGATCAGGGCACGATACTATCGTGCCCCTACCGAATCAATTATCCCTAAGCCGTGCCCGATTTATCTATCTCCGGCTAAATTTCACCAGAGGTTAAATTAGGGGGATAGGTAAATTTATCCAATCACAATTTATCACATTATGGTATTCCCCAATAAGATGAGGGCGCACGTCGGTGCGCCCCTACATCTTATGTGTATTTGTATAATCCAACCCACCCTGATTGCACCGCCACAAACATCCTTGCCCAATTTTTAACTGCCCAACCTCTCCAAACATTAATACTTGCGATCGCTCCTTCCTCAAACCTAGTGTTCAAGGTGCGTTACGCTGCGCTAACACACCCTACAAATAGAGGTTTGGCGTATTAATTTGCAGTTTTCGGCAAGGGCGGTGACAGGATTGCGCCATAATGTTGTCTAATTCTTACCATCAACTTGGCAGAAACAGTGAATGCATCGCTTCGTTTCTTTCCGTATCGTATTAATTAAAGAGCAAATTTTTAGCCATTCCCAGGAGAAACCAAGCCAATGCAACTCTGTTATCGTGGCGTTCCTTACCAGAAAAATCCCACTGCAATTCCTAGCACTGAATCCGCAACAATTGGCAATTATCGAGGGAAGCCTTGGCACAAATCTATCCTGAAAAACGCCCTTTCCGTGGCAGGATTTCGACAACTTAAGTATCGCAGCATTTCTTATATCAGCCCTGTCTGGGGCTTAAAACCCACGCCTTTACCCTTCAACCCTAAACCAAAACAAGGGGTTCAAAGTCGCGCATCATCTCGATGATATAGCAGTAGACACATCGATTAGGACAAGCGAACTGTTGTTCCAGACGTTCCGGCGGAACGTCTCTACGATCCGGATGTGTCCTAACCGCTATGGCGGTTGCTATAGCTGCTACCCATTCCCAATTTAAATCGTCCTAGACTTCAAATTAAAGAACAGGATCAGGTTTCTAATGAAAACCATTCTAATCATTGAAAATGATACCCAAACCCGAACTATTGTTAGAGAATTTACGGCACACACCCCTTCATCAACCAACCATTCAGTTGTCTTTCCCTCCATTCCCAAACTCAGTGAATGCTTTAACTTTATCGAAGCGAATTATCACCAACAAATTAGCCTGCGCGATGTCGCCCAAGCCGTGGGTTACTCTCCCGCTTACTTAACCGACTTAGTGCGACGCCAGACGGGACAGTCGGTATGTCGCTGGATTATCAAGCGCCGCATGGCAGAAGCCCGTCGCTTACTTCTCGTCACCAGTCAATCCGTGCAAGCGATCGCAGAAGCTGTGGGCTATTTCGATACTAGCTATTTTATTCGACAGTTTCGCCAACTTAACGGCATACCACCCCAAGCCTGGAGAAAAGCGCATCAATCCCATGGCAAACCCTATCAACTTACTTCTGATTAGGTTTTAGACGTTCAATAGTTTACCCTTAATTCATTGCTCTACCATGGAAAACTCAAAACGACTTCATGCTTCAGGGATTACACCCAATCCCTCCCTAGCCAAATCTCATCGCTTGGTTGTCAGCGACACCCCTAGTGCAGCGCTGCGGAAATACTTGAGCAGCTTCGTAGATACAATGAAGCAGGGGAAGCAGGGGAAGCAGGGGGAGATATTAGCTGTTCAGTTATTTCTGCCTTCTTGCACTAGTAATCATGAGAGCCCCCCACAAAATCAGATATCATTACCAGCAAGGCTTCAGTCGAACCAAGGATGGTGTTTCAGTGGAAAAAAAGCCTGGACAACCCAACTCGCGATCGCAACGACTATTCTCTGTCTTATTCCCCTATTCGGAGTAACCCGTAATACTTGGGCGCAAGAACCCACAAAGGCGGAAATTGCATCAGAAATTGAAAACTTAAAAAAAGCGGATGAATTTCTAGTTGAGGACGCTGTTGATGCGTTAAGAAAACTGGGTTCACCCGCTATCCCCCAACTCATTGAAGCCTTACAGTCAGAGAATTTGCAAGTTCGTCAAGGTGCCGTTAATGCCCTGGGAAGAATTGGAAAAGCAGCTATCCCGGATCTACTCGAAGGGTTAAAATCAGACAAAGAGCAAGTCCGTTGGAGTGCCGCGAATGGGTTAGGGAATATCGGTTCTCAGGCTCAAGATGCTGTTCCTGACTTAATCGTAGTGCTTAAAGACCCAGAGCCACGAGTTCGCAGCAGTGCCGCTGATGCGCTGGGGAGTATCGGTCATGACGCTCAAGATGCTATTCCCGATTTGATAGAAACCCTCCAAGATACAGATGCACGAGTACGCAGCAGTGCCGCTTCAGCACTGGGCAATATCGGTCATGATGCAAAAGACGCGGTTCCCGATTTGATCCAGGCACTCCAAGATACAGATGCACGAGTACGCAGCAGTGCCGCTGATGGGCTGGGGGGCATTGGTGCTGATGCCAAGGAGGCGGTTCCTGATTTGAGGGCAGCACTTCAAGACTCCGACAAGGATGTGCGTCGCAATGCAGCTTGGGCTCTGGGAAGGATTGGCAGTCATGCCAAAGAGGTAGTTCCTGATTTGATCCAGGCACTTCAAGACTCAGACAAGGATATTCGTAGAAGTGCGGCTTATGCTTTGGAAATGATCGGTCATGATGCCAAAGAGGCGGTTCCTGATTTGATAGTAGCGCTCAAAGAGGATAAGGAGGCGCAGGTGCGAAGCTGGGCGGCTGATGCGCTGGGAGCTATCGGCGCTAAAGAAGCGGTTCCCCAATTGAGAGTAGCGCTCAAAGAAGACAAAGAAGTACAGGTTCGTAGAAGTGCGTCTTTAGCTTTGTATACCATTGGTGTTGAGGCTCAAGAAGCTTTCCCCGACTTAAGAGCGGCTCTCAAAGACTCCGATAAATACGTGCGTGGAAATGCGGCTTATGCTTTGGGGGAAATTGGTGCCAAGGCAAAAGAGGCTGTCCCCGACTTGCAAGCCGCTCTCACAGACTCAGAGAAGTACGTGCGCGGCGGCGCCGCTTATGGTTTGGGAGGTATCGGTGCTGATGCCAAAGACGCTGTTCCCGACTTGCAAGCAGCACTCAAAGACTCCGATACAGATGTGCGATCAAATGCGGTTAGTGCTTTAGGGAAAATCGGTGCAGAGGCTAAAGAAACTGTTCCGGAGTTAAGAGCAATTCTCAAAGACAACGATGAGGATGTGCAGGTGCGTCGCTCTGCCGTTTATGCTCTAGGGCGCATCGGCGCTGATGCCAAAGAGACAATCCCCGACTTAACAGCAGCGCTCGAAGACCCAGATAAGGATATTCGTAGCAATGCAGCTTCGGCTCTGAAGCTGATGGCTGATAGCCTTCAGGACAACGTAAACACACTATCTCCGAAAGAATTAGCGTCTACAAGATCTGAATTGGAGAAAGCCCTAAAGATTCTGGAAGCCAATCAAACGGAGTTCTCAGAGGAAGAGACTAACGCTGTACGTCGGGCGATCGCAGACCTGAAAGACCAACAAAACGCTCACGTTTCCAATTTGATTCGCCAGAATCCCTGGGCAATGGGAGTAATAGTCTACCTGATCTGTGTTCCCTCCCTTTGGTCAATCCTCCTCTGGCTGCGCCCCTTGTGGTTGTTGAATCTCAACCAAATCCTGAAACACACCGATGTTATCGAATTGCCCCCAAACCTGGGCGGTTTTAAGATATCGCTTCGCACGGCTCTGATGATCCAGTTTTTTCATTATCACCCCAGAGTCCTAGATGCCTGGGTCAAAGCACATATCCAATCCGCTCAAGCTGAATTTCAGGACAAAGAAACCGTCAAAAACCGCCAAGTCTATATTTCCATGCCCGTTACTCTCAATGGTAAAACCCTCCCCAATCTCACCGGTAAAGAATTACGCTCCACCTTTAAAAAACAACGAGACTGCTTACTCATCTGGGGAGAAGGAGGAGCCGGAAAAACCAGCCTCGCCTGTCAAATTGCTCGCTGGGCAATGTCAGAGGATGAAACCGAACGTCTGTGCAAACACCAGATGTTACCTGTACTCATTGAACAGGATCTCAATGTTGAAGCCGCCGATAAATCACCGCAATCCCTACTGTTAGACACCATTAATGGGCAGTTGCAAGACCTAATCGACATCGAAGAAAAAATACCCGATAAACTCCTGGAACGTCTGCTACGACGTCGGCGGATTTTGGTGATTGTGGATCATCTTTCAGAAATGAACGAAGACACCCGCCGTGCAATCTGTCCGGCTCAGCCTGATTTCCCAATTAACAGTTTAATTGTCACCTCCCGATTTGCAGAAAAACTGGGTGGCGTGACCAAGACAAAAATTCAACCGATGCGAGTTGCTGGTAATCGCCTTTCCTCGTTTATGGAAGCTTACCTCACTCAACAGGGTAAGCGGGATTTATTTGACGATGCAGAATACTTTGATGCCTGTCGGCAACTTTCTCTGATGGTGGGACAACGTAATATTACAGTGCTGCTGGCAAGGCTGTTTGCTGAACAGATGATTGCGGCTAAAGAAGGCACAGGTAAACAGGATTTACCCGACAATATTCCTGAATTAATGCTTTCATACTTGAATGAACTCAACCAAAACGTTGTGAGCGATACATTGGATAACTGTACAGTACAGAAAGATGCCAAAATCATCGCTTGGGAATGTCTAAGACTCAAATATCGACCCACACCAGCCAAACGCCAAGATACCCTCAATGCCCTAGGAGGTGATGAACCCGAAATACACCTCAATTATCTTAAAGAACGTCTAGGTTTAATTCAAATTATTGGTCCGGCTCAAGACCAAATCCGTTTTGCGGTTGATCCCATCGCCGAATATTTAGCGGGTTTGCACTTAGTTGATATTTACGGTAGCGATGAGCAAAAATGGCGCAATTTCTTAAACAAAGCCGACTATGTGGAAGGAACCCCCGCTGCGATTCAAGGCTTCCTGCTGGCGGTGCGGGATTGTTGTCTGGCTCAAGGTGGAGTGCCTAACTTTGTGGTGGAGGAACTGAATCAACGAACGGGTGTGGCTGCAACTGAGATTCAAATAGAGAGCCAGTCTATAGCATTTCCCCAGCAGATACCATCCCATTAGAGTTGAGAGTTCAGATACAGCGCTTTTGGTAGTATAGCAACCGCCATAGCCGTTAGGACACATCTTATGGTAGAGACGTTCCGCCGGAACGTCTGGAACAACAGTTTGTTTGTCCTAATCGATGTGTCTACTGCTATAAGTGAACACAGACAGATCCCCGACTTTTTAGAGAAGTCGGGGATCTCTTTACCCACTTACTTGAAAAGCGCTGTAAACCGGATTGTCAATAATTGCGACACCCTTGTCGTGCGACCATCTTGGTCGCTACTTATACTTTTCTGCCAAGCTAGTTATCACTTTATGTAACTGAATAATCTGATTTCAGTCATAGAGTTTACCGAAAATACAAGTACATCATTTTTTTGTTTTTGTAGAGTATAAATCAAGTGGACATAACATAAAAATTGTTTCTAAAATCCAGCATCTGCTCATTTCAGGTTTAGGTGGTAATATGCTATCGATTCGTGATTTAGTTCAAAAGGCATTGACAATTGGTTATCTAACCTTAGCCGCTGAAGAACAACTGCGGCAGCGTTTACAAAGCAAAACTTATGAACCAGACGAACTCAATGCCTTCATGAAGTTGCAACAAGCCGCAATGGAAGGAGATGTACGACAAGAATCTCGCGAACTGTTCCAATTGGAATTACGTTCCCAAACCCTTTAATTGATAACAGTTTAACTAACTTGCGTGAAATCGTAGGTTGAGTTGACGCGCCGAAACCCAATCAATAGTGCCACAGTTCAGATGCAGAAAATCCTGATTGCTCTCCTCAAGTGTAGGGTTTGCAGTTTTCGGCAACGGTGGTGACAGTATTATGCCATTGACTTGTCCAGTTTCTACCATCACCTTGGCACAAACAGGGAATGCATCCTTAAGTTAGTTTCCTTATCGTATTAATTAAAGAACAGGTTTTCACCCGGATAGATTACCGCTCAAGGATAGGAACAACAGGAAATTGTCGTTTTGGAGATAAAGAATCAATGTCAATTCTCAAGCAAGCATCAATCGCTGTACTGGGAACAGCATTCGTCACCCTAGGCACAGGAGAAGTCGCCAAAGCCATTGTTACTCCGGATGAGTCAGTTAATGCTTTGGTTGATCCTTTCGATTTTAGTGGCGTTGCCGCTCTAACAGAAGCTGGAAAATTTTATTGTAGTAGTTCACTTCTACCTGGAGGGTTACACCTGCTCACAGCTGCCCATTGTCTCATAAACCAAGATGGAGAATTTTATCCAGATACAGTGGGAAGTACGACAGCAATTTTTAATCTTGATAACGAGCCAATTTTTTCTTCAGATTTTGCGATTTTACCCAATACAAATGCAATGTTTGAGGAAATCGCCGTTACTGATTTTTTTGTGTTTCCAGATTTTAATACATTCTCTGTAGAAGGTGACATTGCTATATTAAAGCTGGCAAAACCAGCTCCCACAAGTATTGAACAATATGATATTTATCGAGGGTCAGATGAAATTAGTCAGATTTTTACAATAGTAGGATATGGCAATACTGGCATTGGCTCTGAAGGATTCGATGAATCATTATTTGATGGCAGGAAACGCTTTGGACAGAATCAATTTGATGCATTTATTGATATTTTTCAAGGTGCTTCTCAGCTACCTGAAGAGTTCTTTCCTAAAGATACTACAAGCCAGTTGTTGTTTGATTTTGACAACGGCAATCCGGAAAATGATGCCTTTGGTGTCCACTTTGGTATCCATGACTTAGGGTTAGGATTCAACGAAGTTACTCCAGGACCAGGTGATTCAGGAGGACCCTCATTCCTCCTCGACGACGAAGGGAACAAGTTGATTGCCGGAATTACCTCTTTTGGTTTTTCTGACGTTTGGGATACTGATGGAGATGGCATTATTAACATTCGCCTGTTCCCAGACAATCCAATTACAGATGTTGTCATTGAAGGAGTCGCTAATGCTAGTTTCGGTGAATTTGCTGGTGTTACACGAGTATCCACTTATGCCAGTTTCATCGATGATGTGATGGCGGGTAAAGTTCGCCCTACGGCTTCGGTGCCAGAACCCTCTTCTATTTTGGGGATTCTTATCTTTGGTACTTGGGGAGCAAATACTCTGCGGAAACGCAAGAATAAGCAATAATCATGGACTTTAATCAACAACTTGATTTCTTGATCTGTTGAGATACTAAAAAATCAACTTATATCTGCATTACTCTTAAATGCCTAACTTCTATAAAAAGTTGGGTATTTTACTTTGTCAAAACCTTACATATAACAGGTATTTGTCTAAATTAATTAGCTAAATTTTGTCCTATTAAACCTGTACTTATAACCCTTAAGATTATTAATAGAGCAGAATTAAAGCAAAAATGAAAAGATTATCTTTTCAAAACCCAAGATAGCTTTAAGTTCCCAAATGCTCGATGCCAAACTACAAGAGGAAAAATATCATGTCTAACATCAATCAATTTTTGACCAATAAAGTCGCCATTACGGGCTCCAAAACAACAGTCTTTGCCCGACCTATCCAAGAGGAAAAAGCAAAAGAGTTATCCGACCAACAATTGGAGACTGTTGCCGGGGGTCTATTTTTCTGGTGGTACAAGTGAAGCTGTTATGACATTTTAATTGGTATACAGCTTAATCGCTTTAAAAGCGACTGAATTTTTGCAAAAGCAGAGGGTAGTTTATACCCTCTTTTTCTAGTTATTCACATTTGTTGAAAATTTCAACCCTAAAAAACATCCTATTTCACCGAAAAACAATACTACTCAATCAGACTAGATTACGATTAGTATTAATGTAGTAGGACGCCAATAGATAGAACAGTCTATCTTTTGTAATACAAGAGTCCTTATAAACCAAAAAAACAACGGAGAAAAGTAAATGTCTAACATCAATCCATTTTCTGCCAAGATGTCTGAATCTCAAACTCAGCAACAGTCGTTGTCATTAACAATGGGAGGAAAAAGCTTAGATGAAATCCAAGCCATGAAATCTACCCAAAATTTGACAGCTAGCCTTGGGGCGGAAGAACTATCTGATGAACAGTTGAAAACTATAGCTGGTGGTTCATCTTATCCTTATTGGATTGCCTTTTGGTAACCGAAATTTAGCCAAATTTAAACGAACACAATTAACGTATCTACGCAATCTATAACGGTAAGGTAATGATACGTTATGAGCCGCTAACAATGGACTATAGCTTAATGCATAATCCTGACCCTAACTAGATTGTAATTAACACTCCCCCGACCTCAAATCGGGGGATTCTTCTGAATCAATCATGCTGACTCAAAAACACACGCTATTTCAAAAAAAATTGCTAGAGCGTTTATAATTTTCTGAAAAATAAGCCAAGTTAGGGAAGTCGGCAGTTCCAGAAAATGATCGGCTTTTATTTTGTGTAATTTATTTTTTAAATCAATATATTTATTCAAATAAATATCCTATTTTACCAAAAAATAGTACTACTCAATTAGAATAGATTGCGATTAGTATTAATGGAGTAGGACACCAAAAAATAGACTGTTCTATTTTTTGTAATAAAAGAGTCCTCATAACCCGCAAAAATAACGGAGAAAATCAAATGCCTAACATCAATCCATTTTTTGCCAAGATGTCTGAATCTAAAACTCAGCCACAATCGTTGTCATTAACAACGGGAGGAAAAAACTTAGATGAAGTCCAAGCCATGAAATCTACCCAAAATTTGACGGCTAGCCTTGGGGCGGAAGAACTATCCGATGAACAGTTGGAAACCGTATCTGGTGGATGGTATATTGCAAAACCGCAGTTCAGTAAATACCCTTATACGCTGTTCTGAAGCCCAGACTCCTTCAAGATTTTCGGGTCAAAAAACTAAATGCATAACAGCTTAGTCCTGACACTAACCAGATTGTAATTAACACTCCCCCGACGTCAAATCGGGGGATGCTTCTGAATCAATCATGCTAACTCAAAAACAAACTCTATTTCGAGAAAAATCTCTAGAACGTTTATCCTCTCCCGAACGGCTAGACCAACTTATGGAAGTCGTCAACCCCAAAAGTTGGCTTCCTTTACTCTCCTTAACCTCTTTAGTCGCCGCTGCGGGATTCTGGAGTATTTACGGACGCATTCCCATCACGATTGAAGGGCGCGGTGTCTTGGTTTACCCTAGCAACGTTGTCCCACTTCAATCCAAAAATTCCGGGCAATTATCCGATTTAACTGTCGAAGTAGGAGATACCGTTAAAAAAGGTCAAATTCTGGGAACTATTAACCAAACTGAACTCCAAAAACAACTCCAACAGCAACGAACTAAACTCGCCCAACTCCAGTCCCAAAACCAAGCCGTTAGTTCACTGCAAGCCCTGCGAATTGAACAGGAAAAACACTCGATTCAACAGCAACGCCAATACCTCCAGCAACGGATTCAGGAACTCCAATCCTTAACCCCATTACTTAAAACTACCAGTAATGAATCTCTGAAACAACAACGCCAAAGCCTGCAACAAAGCTTACAGCAAGTTCAGGGGATGACTCCTATTTATCAACAGAGATTAGACATCCGTCAGCAACTTTTTGCCGAACGAGTGATTACTCATGATGTTCTGCTGGATGCTCAAGTGCAAGTTCAAGAGAACCAGGATACCATCTCTAAACTCCAAACCCAGTTAACAGAACTCGATGTTACAGCAACCGAGCAAGAAAAAGCCTATCGTGATAACCTAAGTACTATTACTAACTTGCGATCGCAACTCCAAGCCCTCGAGAGTCGCCAAGCCAATCTCGCCCAAGAAGACTTAGAAGCCGTCACCCTGCGCCAGAAAGAAATTCAAGCGGTTCAGCGCGACATTGCCCAACTGGAAGTACAATTAAATGAGAATAGCCAAATTATCAGCCCCCACAGCGGACGCATTGTCGAACTCGCGGTTAATCCTGGACAAGTGGTCAACCCTGGAACCCGTTTGGCAACCCTAGACGCGGCACATCCCGACAGCGAAATGGTGGGAATTACCTATTTCTCCGTTGGCGACGGCAAAAAAATTAAACCCGGTATGACGCTACAAATCACACCCCAAACCGTGAAGCGGGAACGCTTTGGCGGTATCGTCGGTACCGTTAAAGATATTTCCACCTTTCCCATCACCCAAGCCGCCGCCGCGAAGGTTGTCGGTAATCCAGAAATCGTCGCCGATTTGGTATCCAATCAGCCAGCAGGACTGATGCAAGTTGTCGCTGACCTCCATCCTGATTCTACAACATTTAGTGGTTACAAATGGTCATCTTCTAAAGGACCTGAACTCAACATCTCTTCGGGAACCACCACCACCGTTCGCGTGACGATAGAAGAACGAGCGCCAATTACGTTTATTCTACCGATTCTTAGGTCGAGTAGTGGCATTTATTAAAGAGAGTAATGGTGTGGCACACCTTATTTGATGAATTAACCATTAGCCCCGAAACCGTAGGTTAGCACCGACGTGCATCCGTGTCAACTTAAGGTCGAAAACCAATGCTGGCAAGGTTTTACACCGTGTCTATCTATTCCTCAACATTTCCCCCTCATCCCCTAACCCCTTCTCCACCCCCCTCGTTCCCCCCTACAAGAGGGGGGAGGACAGCAGATGCTTCGCTTTTGTTGCACGGGAGAAGGGGGATCGGATGCTCTTGCTCCCCTCTCCCCGGCGTGGGAGAGGGGCTGGGGGTGAGGGGTTAACCTTAAGTTGACACCAATGACCGACGTGCGCCCGATTCAATGGTGAAATCTATTCCACAATCTTAGCTGTATCAAGCCAGTAGGGGGATAAGAGGGGATGAGGGTATGAGGTCAATTGTAGGGGCGGGTTTAGCCATTTAATGTTGATATTGACCGATAACCTCTCAACAAAACCCGCCCTGATGGGAATCTTACTGTTACTGTGCCACACCATGACAAAGGTGACATAATCCCGACGTAAACGAGGGTGGCAGTTTTCGGTAAGGGCAATCACCGGATTGTGTAATTAATCTGTCCCCTTCTTACCATAACCTTGGCAGAAACTGGGACTGCATCGAAAAATTTATTGGCTTATTGTTTTAATTAAAGCCCAGTGATGAGTTATCCATCTGGCAACCGATTCGATAACCCAGGGTGAGACTGGTAGCCTATAAAATTGGAATCATGACGACTGTATTCGTGACATTCATTACCCCTTTTCAATCCCTTAAAAAACGGCTAAAACGTCGCCATAGGCGGGTAAAAACGCCCACACTTTTGCAAATGGAAGCCGGGGAATGTGGTGCGGCTGCTTTGGGTATTATTTTAAGTTACTATGGTCGCATCGTCCCCCTACCTGAATTGCGGCAAACCTGTGGTGTGTCTCGCGATGGTAGTAAAGCGGCGAATATTCTTAAAGCGGCTAGACTCTATGGACTCGACGCCCAAGGCTATAAACAGGAAATCCAAGACCTTCCAGATTTGCGCCCGCCTTATATTATTTTTTGGAATTTCAATCACTTTTTAGTTGTAGAAGGAATTGGTAAGCGACAGGTTTACGTAAATGACCCGGGTACAGGTCCACGAACGGTGTCTTTCTCGGAATTTGATGCCAGTTATACAGGTATCGTCCTGGTGATGACACCCAATTCTGATTTTGTCAAAGGGGGGCGCAAATTTAGCACAATTCTCGCCTTGTGGGAACGGCTACAAGGTACAGTGGGCGCTTTAATGTACTGCATAGTGGCAGGATTTTTATTGACCCTCGTGGGCATGGCAATTCCCGTCTTTAGCCAAATCTTTGTTGATGAAATCTTGATTCAGGGACGCCAACAATGGCTGCGTCCGTTACTTATTGGTGTAGGAATTACAGCGATTCTGCAAGGACTGTTGACTCAGCTACGCTTGCGGTATTTGCGCCGCCTGAAGGTGAAACTGTCTGTGGGAATGTCCAGTCGCTTTCTCTGGCATATCCTGCGCTTACCGGTTGATTTTTATGCCCAACGATTTGCTGGAGAAATTACTTATCGTAGTCGTCTCAATGACCAAGTGGCGGAGGTGCTGTCGGGACGGTTGACGACGACGGTAATTGATGCCGTGATGGTGATTTTTTATGGGCTAGTCATGGTACAGTATGACCCAATTATGACGGGAATTGTTGTTGGTTTTGCGGCGGTGAATGTTTTTATCTTACAGTCCGTCTCCCGGAAACGCAAAGATGCGAATCAACGCTTAATTCAAGAGCATGGTAAGGCAGCGGGGGCGTCTATTGCGGCGCTTCAAAGTATTGAGACGGTTAAAGCTTCGGGTTTAGAGTCCGATGTATTTTCTCGTTGGGCGGGGTACTATACGAAAGCGATTAATTCTCAGCAGGAATTGGATGTTACTAATCAGATTTTCTCGGTATTACCCACCGTTTTATCAGCGCTTTCGTCCCTAGTTTTATTAGTGGTTGGCGGGTGGCGGGTGATGGATGGATATCTGAGTATAGGGATGCTGGTGGCATTTCAAGGGTTAATGCAGAGCTTTTTGTTGCCTGTGAATAATTTAGTCAGTTTTGCTAGTATGCTTCAGGAACTGGAGGGGAATTTAATTCGCCTTGATGATGTTTTGTGTAACCCAATTGACCCCCAGGTTGCGCCAAAACCTGCTAAGTTCAAGAGTCAATATCCCAAGTTACAAGGTTATGTTGAGTTACAGGCGATTACGTTTGGCTACAGCCGAGTTGATCCCCCCCTGATTGAAAACTTTAGTCTCAAGGTTTTACCGGGACAGCGCATTGCTTTGGTGGGTAGTAGTGGTTCGGGAAAATCTACTCTGGCTAAACTGATCAGTGGACTGTATCAACCCTGGTCAGGAGATATTTATTTTGATGGTCAACTTAGAACTGAAATACCGGATCAAGTTCTCACTCATTCTGTAGCAATGGTTGAGCAGACGATTCAGTTATTTGGTGGCACGGTTCGGGATAATTTGACCCTCTGGAATCCCACAATCCCGGAAACAAATCTTGTTCGCGCTTGTCAGGATGCGGTTATTGATGATGTGATTGTCTCGCTACCTGGAGGATATGATGCTCAATTGATCGCAAATGCGGCTAATTTAAGTGGCGGTCAACGGCAGCGGTTGGAAATTGCTAGAGCGTTGGTGAATAATCCCTCTATTTTGATTATGGATGAAGCGACGAGTGCTTTGGATGCTGAAACGGAACGGATGATTGACGAGAATCTGCGGCGGCGTGGCTGTACTTGTTTGATTGTGGCACACCGATTAAGTACGATTCGAGATTGTGATCAAATTATTGTTTTGGAACGGGGAAAGGTTGTGCAACAAGGGACTCATCAAGATTTGTGGCAGGTGGAGGGTGTGTATTCAACCTTGATTCAAAATCAATAAGTTGGTCATTGGTCATTTGTCATTGGTCATTTGTCATTGGTCATTTGTCATTGGTCATTTGTCATTGGTCATTTGTCATTGGTCATTTGTCATTGGTCATTTGTAAAGGGTTCCTTCGCAACGCTTTTTGGGCAGGATGTATCTGTAGGGGCGGGTTTCACAACTATCTTTTTGGTTGCAACTAAATGCGACTAAACCCGCCCCTTTTGCCGAGTTTATGACTTGAATTTATTCAACCGTTAACTTTAAAATCAATTTACTTCAAAACCCATGATTTCACCAACCATTCGAGAATTACCGGGACAAGTTTACAAAATTAACGGAAATCAGCCATTCTTATTAGATGACCCGCAGACGGTTTGGCTGGTGCAGTCGGGTTCTGTTGCCCTATTTGCCGTTAAGGTAAACCAAGGTGTGATAGAAGGAATTCGGCGTTATCTATTTAGTTGTGACTCTGGCGCGGCACTTTTTGGCACCGCTTCTGGGTCTTTTCGCCAGTTGTTGGTTGTACCGATTGGGGAGACCGAGCTGCTAAAATTGGACGGGACATGGTTTCGCCAGTTAATTACCACGGGGGATGATAACGTCAGGAACTGGATAGCGGGTTGGCTTCAACAGGTTTATACGGTATACTGCGATCGCGAAACCGAGAGCCGATGTCAGGGAGTTGCCGAAATTACGTCTAAACCTGATGCGCTGGTGGAAACGTTATCCCAGGTTCATGGTCAGTTATTTGACCAGATTCAGCGCCAGGAAGAACGCGAGTACCGCGAACACCAGCAACGCCTGGAAGCCGAGGAATGTCTGAATCGTCAGGTAAATGCCCAAGCCATCGGGGAATTGGCATCAACCTTGGCAACCCCAGCCACCTCCGATTCCCTGAACCCTTCACCCTTGTTAGTGGCGGCGGGTGCAGTGGGAAAAGCGTTGGGTGTCCCCATCCGCCCTGGGAGTCAATCGGAAGATGTCCAGCGGCTGAGGGAACCGTTGGAGGCGATTATGCGAGCCTCTCGGATTCAGATGCGGCGGGTGTTGTTGCGAGAGGATTGGTGGAAAAAGGATTGTGGGGCTTTAGTTGCCTACAGACAGTGTGATAATCAGCTTGTTGTGCTGTTGCCCAGGAAAGCCACGGGCTATGATATCTTTGACCCCGTGCTGGGGACTCGTACAGCGGTAACTGCCCGGAATGCCTCAACCTTGACGGCTTTTGCCTGGATGTTTTATCGGACGCTGCCGGATAAGGTGCTGACGGCGTGGGATGTCTTGCAGTTTAGCATAAAGGGGCGGGTTCAGGACTTGCCCATGGTTCTTGGCACCGGTATAGCCGCAACGGTGTTGGGTATGCTGACGCCTCAAGCTACGGCTATTTTAATGGATCAGGCGATTCCGAATAGCGATCGCACTTTATTATGGCAAGTTGGGGCGGGACTGTTGGTGGCGGCGATGGGAATGGCGTTGTTTCTGTTTGCTCAAGGGTTGGCGCTGCTGCGAGTGGAAACGGTGGCTGATACCTCTACCCAAGCGGCTGTCTGGGAGCGATTGCTGAATTTACCGGTCTATTTTTTCCGCCGCTACAGTGCGGGGAACTTACAGTCTCGTGTCGCCTCCATTAGTCAAATCCGCCGCCAACTCGGTGGTACGACGGTGATTCATTTTATTGGCGCTGGGTTGGCATTGCTGAATTTGGCGCTGTTATTTTACTATAGTGTACCATTGGCTTGGGTGGCGGTTGTCGTGGCGGTGGTAGCAATTGCCTTGACTCTCATCGCGAGTTCCTTGCTGGTGGGTAAAACCTATCGACTGCTAACCCTGCAGGGGACAATTTTCGGACAGACGGTGCAGTTGATTAACGGTATGGCAAAACTCCGCATCGCCGGTGCCCAAGGGCGGGCGTTTGCGACGTGGAGTAACAACTATAGTCGCCAAGTGAAGCTGAATCTGAGTACGCAGCAGATTAAGGATAGTGTGACGCTGTTCAATACGGTCATGCCTACCCTAGCATCGGGATTACTGTTTGGGTTGACGATGCAACGGCTGGAGGCGGCGGAAACCCCAGGGAATGTGGGACTCTCCATTGGCACGTTTTTGGCGTTCAACACTGCATTTGGCACGTTTATTAAAGGGGTTACGGATTTAAGTAACACAACGCTGGACGTTTTGCAAGTGATTCCCCAATGGCAACGTCTCCAGCCGATTGTCGAGACGAGACCTGAGGTGAGTTTAAGCAAGGCAGATCCTGGTAAACTGATGGGTAGAATTAGGGTGAATCAGGTGAGCTTCCGCTACCGGGATGATGCTCCCCTGATCCTGGATAATTTGAGTATTCATGCCGAACCTGGGGAATTTATTGCCATTGTCGGGCGTTCTGGGAGTGGGAAATCGACGCTGTTTCGATTATTGCTGGGATTTGAAACCCCGGAGTCGGGAACGATTGATTATGATGGTCAAGCCTTATCGGGGCTAGATATTAACGCCGTGCGCCGACAGTTGGGTGTGGTGCTGCAAAATGGTCGGATTTTGTCCGGGAGCATTTTTGAGAACATTGCCAGTGGGGTTCAAATTACGTTGGATGAAGCCTGGGACGCGGCGCGGATGGCGGGGTTAGCGGATGATATTGCAGCAATGCCGATGGAAATGCATACGGTAATTAGTGAGGGGGGCGGGAATTTGTCGGGGGGACAACAGCAACGGTTATTGATAGCCAGGGCGTTGGTCTTGAAACCGCGAATTTTACTCTTTGATGAGGCGACCAGTGCGTTAGATAATCGCACTCAAGGGATTGTCAGTGCAAGTTTGGATCAGTTACAGGTGACTCGGCTAGTGATTGCCCATCGACTCAGCACGATTCGCCATGCTCACCGTATCTATGTTATTGAAGGGGGGCGGATCGTGCAACAGGGAACGTTTGAGGAGTTGGCGGCGGTGGAGGGGTTATTTGCTCAGTTGATGGTTCGGCAAATGGTTTAGGGCTGGTGGGGAGATGGGGGGAGCTGGGGGAGTAGGGGGAGTAGGGGGAGCTGGGGGAGATAGGGAAGTTAACTCAAAACTCTACCTTTTTCCCATTCCCTATTCCCCATTCCCCATTCCCTAACAAATGACGAATGACGAATGACGAATGACCAATGACGAATGACACTTATCAGCTTAAATTCTGCAATTGTTCTTCTAAAATCATCCGCGTCACGGCGTCCACAAATTCTAAAGATAGGGTTTTTCCCAATGCAGCGGCTTGTTTCATCCCTGCAATTAGGCTGCGAATTCCTTCGGCTTTAATTACGTTGACGGATAGTAAATCTACAATCACGGTATCCGTTGCTAATTCTAAGGCTTGTTCTAGAGACTTCCTAAACGCGGGACTGCGAGAACTATCTAGACAACCACTGGGTCTGAGTACTACGGTGCTGGGTCGTAGGGTTGAGGGAGTAGTGGGTTTAAATTGCATCATATATTTGGCTGAATGGTTGAGTTGGGTTTAAATTATTAGGATTCATTTGATAATTACAATAAACAACTCGTTGAGGTAAGGGATTAAGGTTTTCTACCAGGTTGAATGCCAGGTTGAGAACCAGTAATTACAGGATTTAGCCATGGCTATTGCAGTTTTCGGCAAGTCGGTTAACACAATTGTGTCAGGAAGTTGGCAGAAGAGGGGGGTGTCTAATCCAGCTCTTTTTTTTATTGTGTTAAGTAATGAACGCTGTTGAAAGCCGGAAACGCAGGAAGCCAGGGAGTTGAGGAGACAAAAGCCATGCACATTCATTGGAAGAAGCTCGTTTTTACTACCACACTCTGGCTAGTCACGGAAATTATTCTCAACCTTTTAGGACTTGATAATTTAGCTGATTACAGTGAATTTGTGTTTGGGCGAAACGGGAATCTAGGACAGTCTTTGAATTCAGCCTTGATGATTCTGATTCGTTAAATACTTTGTTAATTTTACCTGTTTTTTTAGGGTTTAAGCAAGATGATGACCACCTTTTTACACCACCCAAACCGCCGCAGTACGGATAAAAAAGTTACGCCTATGGTTGTTCGTGCATCGCTGATTCCGCCAGGGTTACGGGAGAGTTTGATTAATCAGGCGATCGCGCCCTTTGATTGTACGGATGAGGATGTCCGTAAGGCTTGTCAGTTATTCTGTCAACGCAATAATTTGAAGGGGGAAGATGAATTCCAAGCGTGGTTAAAGCGTTGTGGGATGGGTCAGACTGAATTAGAAGCGGTGTTCAAGCAGCGGATTCGATTGGAAATGTTTAAACAAGCCACTTGGGGACATCAATTGGAGTATTATTTCCGTCAGCGGAAACGAGAGTTAGATCGAGTGGTTTATTCCTGTTTAAGGACGAGAGAGTTTGCGGTGGCGTTTCAACTTTATTTGAGTCTGAAGAAAGGGGAACAAATCTTTGCTGAATTGGCTCGTGAATTTTCTCAAGGGTCAGAGGCGAAATGGGGGGGATTGATTGGTCCGGTTGAGTTGGGTAGTCTGAGTCCTAATTTAGCGGGATTACTTCGCAGTAGTCAATCGGGTCAAGTTTGGTCGCCTCAACCGGCAAGAGATGGGTATACTGTTGTCCGATTAGAGAAGTTGATTCCAGCACAGTTGAATGAAGCGATGCGCCAGCGGTTGCTGAATGAATTGTTTGAGGCGTGGTTATATGAGCAGTTGAATCAAGCAGGATTGACGTGAAAGGATGCTTCGCTTTTGTTTTATGGGAGAAGGGGAACTGTTAAGGGAAGTCTAGAAACCTGGGTCGGGGCGGGTTTAGTCACATCTGGATGAAACCGACAAGATAGTCGTGAAACCCGCCCCTACACAATCTCCCACTCTCCCACTCAAAACTTACCTCCCTTCGTTACGCCACATACTGTGAAAGTTAGTTAAATAAAGACGTTTTTGGTATCACGCAAAGGAAAGCAACATGGTTCCCCTCTTGCTCCCCTCTCCCGTGCAAAAAAAGCGAAGCATCCTCTGTCATCCCCCCTCTTGTAGGGGGGAACGAGGGGGGTCGGGAGAGGGGCTGGGGGTGAGGGGGTTGTGGCTTAAGTTGAGTGGTGTTGTTATTTTATACCTGTGGGTATTGGTGTGGGAAAATTGGGTTATTGAGGTGGATTTTATTCGTAGCTACTTTTTTTGTCAAACTATGGGATAATTCGGTTTATAGTATAAAAATCTATATCAACAGGGCTTGGTTCCCTTAATTTGTGTCAACTCAACCTTGCTGGTTTGCCCACTGTTGGTTTTGGGGTTATTTGGTAGTATCCGATACCTAAGCTGTCATGCATTTAAATTGGGTATTAGTAGCGAGCAAGATGCTCAATGTAGCGAGCAAGATGCAAAGCCTGCGGCATGGCTTCGCTAAAGCCTGCGGCATGGCTTCGCTAAACGCACTACGGCAAGGATTTCGTCATGATTGACATTAAGGTTTAAATGCCGAACAGCTTAATTTTCCCTCGGCTGAAGTTGATAACAATCCCCTTACTCGCTCAGGAGACGTTTACTATGATTACTCTAGACTGGTTCACTCGCCGTTGGCAGTCTTTGGTTGTCGGTAGTGTGGTGTTGGTGGGGATGTTCTCAACTGGGGGAAATGAGGGAGTCGTCGCCCAGGTGATACCGGATGATACCCTGGGGGCGGAAAGTTCTGTGGTTACCCCTGATGTAATACGAGAGATACTCAGCGACAGAATTGATGGGGGCGCCACTCGCGGCGCGAATCTGTTTCATAGTTTCTTAGAGTTTAATATTGCCGAAGGCAGAGGGGTTTATTTTGCCAATCCTGATGGGATAGAAAATATCCTCTCCCGTGTTACTGGGGATAATGTCTCGACTATATTGGGCAGGTTAGGGGTATTGGGTGAAGCGAATCTATTTTTACTCAATCCCAATGGGATTTTATTTGGGGAAAATGCCAGTTTAGATATAGAAGGGTCTTTTGTCGCCACCACAGCATCAGGGATAGAGTTAGGGGAGGATGGGGTTTTTAGTGCGACTCAACCGAAGAGTAGTCGTTTACTCTCAGTAAGTCCTGGGGCGCTATTTTATAATGCGGTAGAAGCGGCGGGGGGTAAGATTACGAATCGGGGGAATTTAACCACGGGACGAAATCTGACCTTAGATGGGGAGAATTTGGATTTACAGGGACAGTTAGGTTCGGGGAGAGATTTAACCCTACAAGCACAGGATACAGTAACGATTCGGGATAGTCAGACCAATCCGTTTATCGCCGATGCTGGGGGAAATCTGCTGGTAACGGGAAATCAAGGGATTGATATTTTTGCCTTGAATCATCCCGATTCGGGGTTGTTTTCCGGTGGGGATATGGTGCTGCGAAGTGCGGCTGATGTGGGCGGGGATGCTCAGTATTGGAGTGGGGGAAGTTTTCGGATTGAACAGTTGAATGGGAATTTGGGGCGTTTATTTAGTCCTGGAGATCCCATTATTCGTGCCAGTGGGGATGTAAGTTTTGATAGTTATCAAGGAGCTTCTCTGCATATTTTAGCGGGGGGGAGTGTCAGGATTACGGGGGATGTGGAGATTACGGGGACAGATACTTCTGATAATTCGATTCAGGAGACGGTGATTTTATCGGATGAGACACGTATAGAGATTGATGGTTCAAAACAGCCAACCCTGGATATTCGGGCGGGGACAACTGCTTTTGATACAGTGGGGGTGACAGGGGAAACGGCTGGTTTTTCGCCCATGGTTCCCGGTACAGGGGGGATGGGGATGAGGGGAGATATAAGGATTGATGGTAATGTGACGAATCCTGGGGGAGTGGTATTTTTAACCAATCAGTATCAGTCGAATTTAGCGGGGGATATTCGAGTTAGCCGGATTGATACGATGAATAGAAGCGGGGATGGGGGCGCGATTACGATTGATAGTCGGGGGGATATTTTTAGTACAGAACTCTTGTCCGCATCCGGTGCTGTTGTTAAAGATGAATTTGGTTTTATTGAGCCTGAACCCAATTTTAATCAGAATGCCGCTAATGGGGGAGCAATTATTCTGATGGCACAGGGGAATATTGTTTCCCAAGAGATAGTTTCTGGTTCCTACTCGGGTGGGGGTGATACCGGAAATGGGGGAGAGATTCGCTTGAGTGCAGGTAACGATATCACGTTTGGCGATGACTCATGGGTTTTCTCCTACTCTTTCTCTATTGAAGGCAATACTGGAGATGGGGGAGATATCAGCTTCATCGGCGGCGATATCTCTTTTGGCGATGACTCATGGGTGATCTCCGCCTCTGCCTCTTTTGATGGCAATGCGGGAGATGGGGGAGATATCAGCTTCATCGGCGGCGATATCTCTTTTGGCGATAACTCATGGGTGGACTCCAGCTCTTTCTCTTTTGGTGATGGCAATGCTGGAGATGGGGGAGATGGGGGAGATATCAGCTTCATCGGCGGCGATATCTCTTTTGGCGATCGCTCATGGGTGTACTCCGGCTCTTCCTATCGTTCTGGCAATGGAAATGGGGGAGATATCAGCTTCATCGGCGGCGATATCTCTTTTGGCGATCACTCAGGGGTGGACTCCAGCTCTTCCTCTTTTGGTGATGGCAATGCAGGAGATGGGGGAGATATCAGCTTGGGCGGCGGCGATATCTCCTTTGGCGATGACTCACTGGTTGACTCCAGCTCTTCCTCTGATTCTGGCAATGGAAATGGGGGAAAAATCAGCTTGAGCGGTGGCGATATCTCTTTTGGCGATGATTCACGGGTGAACTCCTACTCTTACTCGAGGGAGGGTGATGCCGGAAATGGGGGAGAGATTTCCCTCATTGCTAGAGATGGCGATATTATCGGCACTTCTGCTAACTTACTCCTAGCTTCCTTTGCCCTTTCAGAAGCAGGAGAAGCCGGAAATGGTGGAAATGTCACCTTAAAAGCTGGAAACGCTATCACCAACCTGGAAATTTTAACCCTATCGTCTTCAAATCAAGCTGGAACGGTTGAAATAACAGGGTTTGGGGATTTATCCGTGACCAATACCCGCATCCTCACTAGCAGGCGGGTGGAAGTAGATGTACCATTTTCTAGTGTATCCACAATCTTAGATGTTGGCGGTGAAGGACAATCCGGCGATGTCACCGTCACCAGTTCAGGCAATCTCACCTTCAACAACAGTTCTATTGAAAGTGACACCAATGGTAGCGATAATGCTGGTGAAGTCAAGATTACTAGCCCAGGTCGAGTCACGTTCAATAATAGTCAAATTATCAGTAACACCAGCAATAGCGGAGATGCAGGAGATATCTTCATCAATGCCGGAAATGGCATAACGTTCCAAGGCTTATATTCCTACCAAGACACACCTCAACGCGGCGGTTTATTTGCCGAAACCATCCCAGAAGAAAATAGCGATACCCAAACCCCCCCAGAAACCTTTGGCAATGCTGGAAACATTACCCTCACCACCCCCGAATTAACCCTAGAAAACGGCGCTCAAATAGCCACCACCACAGAAAGTTCTGGCAAGGCGGGGAATATTACCCTTCAATCCCACCCCACCCAAGAAAACCTCACGATTAACCTGGCACCAGAAACCTCTATTTCGGCTTCCACTAATTCCCCCTTCACCCAAGCCACCGGGGGAGACATCCAGATAAAAGCGCCAGATGCGATCACAATCCAGGGAGAAGGCAGGATTACCACAGAAACCAGAGGAACTGGAAACGCCGGCACGATTACCCTAGATACCTCCACCTTAACCATTGCCCAGGGAGCAGAAATCTTCGCCTTCACCGAGGGGAGTGGCGATAGTGGCACCATCACCGTTAATGCTACCACCGCCGTAAATCTCGGTCTGGGTGTGGATGATTTTTCCCCGGTTCTGTCTGTAGAAACAAGTAACACGGGCAAAGCCGGCAATATTATTGTGAATACCCCCAGCCTCACCCTCTCCGACACCGCCCGCATCACCGCCACCGCCACCCAAGACGCGATGAATCCCGAAGGCGGGGGTAGTATCACCTTAAACGCCTCCACCATGAATTTAGCCGGAATCGTCGGTGTCTTTGCCGACACCCAAGGACAAACCCCCGCCGGCACTTTAACCCTGAAACCTTATGAGAATCAATCCACCCTAGACATTACCCTAGCGCCCCAATCCCGCATCTCTGCCTCCACCTCTGGCAGTGGTAGAGGTGGAAACCTGGAAGTAAGCGCACCGGAAGCCATCACCATTCGCGGACAAGGTACACTTGCGGTGGAAACCACGGGTGAGGGTGCAGCAGGAAACCTGACGATTGATACCAAAAATCTCACCATTGCCGATGGTGCAACCATCTCAGCTTCCACCGCCTCCCCTAACTCATCTGGCTTAGGCGGTAATCTCACCATCAACGCCACAGAATCCTTTACCCTGAATCAAGCCCAGTTATCCGCCCAATCGACGGGTGTTGCTAAAGCTGGGAATATCACGATTAATACCGGACAACTCACCGCCACCAATGGCACCATTGCCACCTCAACCGAACAGTCGGCGGGGGGGGCGATTACGATTACCGCTGCGGATATCCACCTGTTTGAAGATAGCGATATCACCAGCCGCGTTGCCTCAGGTGCTGGCGGTGGCGGTAATATTACCCTCACGGCTGACTCGATTATCGCCCTGAATGACAGCGATATCCTGGCATTCGCCCAGGATGGAAAAGGCGGCGATATCACCCTCACCACTCCCGCTTTCTTTGGTCAAAACTACAAACCTGCGCCCAAAGGCACTGATCCTCGTACCTTAGATCATAACGATCGCGTGGATATCAATGCCACCGGTGCTGTTGAAGGCGTCATCACCATCACATCCGACACTGGCTTTATCGAGAACAGCTTCATTCAGTTATCGGGCAATGGAATCGACACCGACGAACTAATTGCCGAAAGTTGCATCGCCCGTCGCCATGAACCGCAACGGGGTAGCTTCTTTATTACGGGTACGGGGGGTATCCCGTTTCGCCCTGGGGATGCTTATGTTACACGGTATCAGATGGGGACGGTGCGGTCAATTCCCCGTGAGGGAGATGGGGAAGACTCTTCCTCCTCAACTCGTCGCCCTTGGAAAATCGGTGATCCGATTATCGAACCCACAGGGATATATCGACTCCCCAATGGGGAATTGATCATGAGTCGGGAATGCGATCAATAATATTGGCAACAGATTTTTGCCGTTTATCCACGTAGGGGCGCACCGACGTGCGCCCAATCCCCACCGACGTGCGCCCAATCCCCACCGACGTGCGCCCAATCCCCACCGACGTGCGCCCGTCAACTTAAGGTGAACCCCTCACCCACGCCAGCCCTCACCCCCAGCCCCTCTCCCAAGCTTGGGAGAGGGGAGCAAGAGGGGAGCAAGAGGGGAGCAAGAAAATCTGCTTCCCCTTCTCCCGTGCAACAAAAGCTCTCGCATCCTCGCGCGATCGCACCACCCCACCAACTCTGATAATTTAGTTTGTTGGGGCGCTGTCTTCCTTTTTAACTTAGCTTCATGGTGACGAAGCCCCTCTATATAAGTAAAACTTTTAATTTTGACGTTTAGGTTTTAATAGTCTAAAGATAAGCGGAATTCGGGCAGGCAGAAAATGCCCCAGGCAAATCCTGATTTGACTTGGGTTTGAGGGTGTAGTATAACGTTATTGTTATGCTGTATTGGGTTATTTTTGTAACCATTTTTAACCAACTATTCCGGAAACGCCTTGATCATGCGTTATTTTATTATCCCTAGCGCCGGAAAAATTAAAATACTACAATCAGGTTTCATTACCCAATTTGATCGACTCATTTCGAGGCATATTTGACAAAAAAGCTGTTTAATGCATCTACTTCCGGCTCAAAAGGGAATGGGGATGCAATTATCCACCCGTCATATCAAAATTGTTCCCATCAGACAGACAGGATGTCATGTGGGTGATTACTTTGTCCAATTGAGACCAGTACTTTGGCACAAACTATTTATCATTGAATGACTTAACGGGATTATCCTGATAGTAGAGTTCAGTGCGATCGCGCCGTTACCGTTTTGCCCGATTCCACGGAAAAACAAGAATACAGAAGCTGACGCCTTTTATTAGGAGGCTTTTATGACGGTCAATTCAACAGTAAGATGGATACTTATACCAATCTCGATCCTGACTCTCTCAACCTGCCTAACCCAGAATACCCTAGCCCAATCCCTACCGCCACCGGGCGTCACCCTTCCCCCAGAAACACCCGAAACCATCGAACAAATCCAACCTCAACCCCCCGCCTCACCCTTCCCCTCAGAACCCCCGACACCCCCTCCCCAACCGCAACTGCAAACCCCACCCTCCCAACCCCCACCAGATATTACCTCCCCAGAAAGCGATCGCGATCGCATCTTGATCAAAACCATAGAAGTTCTTGGCAATACCGTCTTACACCCAGAAATTACCGCCTTAATCGAACCCTATCAAAACCAAGAAGCCAGCTTCGAGGACTTACTCAACCTCCGCTCAAGAATCACTCAACTCTACATTGAAAACGGCTATGTCACCTCTGGCGCCTTCCTCGTCAATAATCAAGAACTTAGCCAAGGTGACGTTCAAATCCAAGTCGTCGAAGGGGAAGTCGAACAGATTGAAATCACTGGATTAAACCGCCTCCGAGAAGGCTATGTCCGCCGTCGCCTAGAACTTGCTACTCGTCCCCCCTTAAACCAAAAACGCCTCGAAACCACCCTGCAACTGTTGCAACTCAATCCCCTCTTCCAACAAGTCAACGCTGAATTAACTGCTGGAAGTACCCCAGGGCGAAATATCCTCCAAATCCAACTCCAAGAAGCCCCCACCTTTGGCGCTGGTATAGCTACCGCCAATACCCAATCTTCCAGCCTGGGTTCTGTGCAGAATAGTATTAACGCCAGTCATAATAACCTCTTAGGATTTGGCGATCGCATCAGTGCCACCTACGGCATCACCTCAGGAGTCAACCTCTACAACCTGAACTATACCCTACCCCTCAATGCCCGCGATGGCACTTTAACCCTAAGTTACAGCAATACCAACAGCCAGATTATTGAAGAACCCTTCGAGGACATAAAGATTAGAGGCGAAAGCCGCAACCTTTCCGCCAATTTCCGCCAACCCCTGATCTACACCCCAGAACGAGAATTAGGGATTGGTGTAGCCTTCGACTTGCGTCGCAGCCAAACCTATATCCTAGATGATATTCCCTTTTCCTTCTCCGAAGGTCCCGACGATGGGGAATCGAAAGTAACGGTGATTCGATTTTATCAAGATTGGGTCAATCGTAGTCCTGGACGAGTCTTAGCCGCGCGATCGCAATTTAGTTTTGGCATTGATGCCTTTGATGCCACGATTAATGATATCGGCATTGATGGGCGATTTTTTACCTGGATTGGACAATTTCAATGGGTTGAACAATTATCCCCCCGCGCCTTACTCGTCGCCCGAATCAATACCCAACTCACCCCCGATGCTTTACTTCCCCTAGAACGCTTCACCATCGGCGGTGTGGATACCGTCAGAGGCTATTCCCACAATCAACGGGTGGGCGATAATGGGATTATGGGTGCTGTGGAGGTTCGCCTGCCTGTGACCTCAGATCCTAATATACTCCAATTCTCCCCATTTTTTGAAATTGGCACCGTTTGGAATAACCAAGGCATTACCCTTGAACCCGCCACGATTGCTGGCTTGGGACTGGGGTTAAACTGGTTAATTACACCCGATTTATCGTTACGTCTCGACTATGGCATCCCGTTAATTGACGTTGATGACGAAGGGGACTCGCTGCAAGACAATGGACTCTACTTTTCCCTGCGTTATCAACCCTTTTGAGATATCGAGAACTGCCAACGATAGGTAGGGTTAATCAGAATAGACTTTACCCTTAAATCGGGCGCAACGCTTTGCACCCCTACAGTTTTCGGACATAAGCTTAATTCATCAAATCAGGTGTACTATGCCACGACTGGCGCGTCACCCTATTTTTTTGTCTTCTGTCTTGCAGATTTCTGCAAAGACAACTGTATTAAAAAGAAACACAAAATACAGAATTAAGCAATTTTGTTTACACAAAGCAGCATGATGTTAGAGATTTTCTAAATTATTGTAGTAATTAAGTGGCTAATGAGGTGCAATATTAGCTAGACAAAAAAATACGAGCTTGATTCATTTGTTTAAGCAAAAACACTAATTTTTGTGTTTTTCTAATACTCTGTATTTTTGATAAGGAGAAATTTAAATGAGTCGCCATCTTTATGCGCTGCTAGTGGGAATTAACGAATACCCTAAACCCATCTCTAGCTTATCTGGCTGTGTGAATGACATTAATGCCGTAGAAGAGTACTTGAAAGAGCGGATTGCTCAACCAGACGGATACAAGCCTCATATACGCAAGCTCTTAAACCAAGAGGCTACCCGTAAAGCAATTATTGATGGCTTTCGACAGCATTTGTGTCAAGCAGGAAGCGAAGATATTGTTCTGTTCTACTACAGTGGTCATGGTTCTCAAGCAAAAACGCCCAAAGAGTTTTGGCATTTAGAGCCAGACCGACTGGAAGAAACGTTAGTTTGTTATGACAGTCGTGCTGAAGGTTGCTGGGGTTTAGCGGATAAAGAATTGGCATACTTGATTGCTAAAGTTGCCGAGAAAAATCCCCACATTTGTATTATCTTGGATTGCTGTCATTCCGGTAATGGAACAAGAGACTTGTTGCAAGAAACGGGGGTGCGTCGCTTCTGCAAAGATGAGCGCGAACGCCCACGGGATAGCTACATCTTTTCACCAAAAGAGTTAGAAAGTTTATCAGTGAATCGTGGTGACGCCAAAGATCACCTGAGTGGTTGGAAGATACCCAAAGGACGCCACATTCTCCTAGCCGCTTGTCAGGACTGCGAAACAGCAAGTGACGCCGTAGATGGCAAACAGCAGGGAGCCTTTTCCTATCTCTTGATGGAAACCTTGCGAAACAATGGCAAGTTGACGTATCGGGACTTATTTAAGCAAGCCAATGCCTTAGTCCGCAGCAAGGTTTCAGCTCAATCCCCTCAGTTTGAAGTAACCCATCCAGAGGATGAAACCCGATTTTTCCTAGATGGTGCGATCGCAGAACGTAAACCCTACTTCACAGTTCAGTATACCAAAGACCATGGTTGGGTGATTGATGGGGGGGCTGTCCACGGTGTTAAAGGTTCTGCTAAAGGGGAAACAACTCTCCTAACCCTGTTTCCACTTGATTGTCAAGACTTGCATGATCCGTCACAATCTGTTGGTGAAGCTAAAGTAACTCAGGTGTTGCCATCGCTGAGTAAGGTGAAAATCAGCGGTATTGAAAACTTGACCAAAGAGCGAACGTTTAAAGCCGTTGTTACCAGCGTACCACTACCACCTTTAGGCGTTTATTTTCAGGGAGAAGAAGCGGGAGTTAATTTAGCACGTCAAGCTTTGCAGTCAGCAAGTTTTGGCAAGCCCTCAGCCTATGTGCGTGAAGAACAGGAACTCGCTGAGGCAGAGTTTCGCCTGCTGTGCTGTAATGAACAATATTTAATTGTTCGACCCACCGATGATCGCCCTCTAGTAGAGCAAATTGACGGCTATACGAGTGAGAATGCAGAAAAGGCAATTCAACGCCTCGAACATATTGCCCGATGGAATGCAATTGTTAAACTTCACAGTCCTCCTACCAGTTCAATAAAACCGGATGATGTAAAGATGACGTTCTTGTCAGAGGAGGGTGAGGAATTATCTCAATCCAAGGAAATTCGTTTGGAATACAAGTACAGTGACAGCTACGGTGAGTGGGAACAGCCTGCATTTAACCTCAAACTCACTAATACAAGTAAGAAAACACTTTACCTTACCTTAGTTGATCTTACAGACCTTTTCGCTGTTCAAGCCCTGTTTTCTGACACAGGTAGTGTGCGGCTTCAGCCGGAGGAGGAAGTTGTGGTTCTAGAAGAATACGGTGGTATAGCGCCCAAAGTGCCAGACGAGTTATGGGAGCAGGGGATTACCGAATTCAAAGATATCATGAAATTAATTGTCAGCACCACTGAGTTTGACGCCCGGTTAATGACTCAGGAGGCGCTTGACACTCCTCGACTGACAAAAAGAGATGTATCATCTCCGAATCAAAGTACTCTTGATCGTTTGATGAATCGGGTTCAAAGTCGTGATCTGGAACCCAGAAGCAAAGGAAGGTTTGACAATTGGTACACAGAGGAAGTTGTTATCACCACAGTTCGTCCCCTGGATGCGATTAAAGTTTTTAGTAAAAAACCGCAAGAATTAAAGACAGGTGTCCAATTGCAGCCGCATCCTAGCTTACAAGCTAATGTGCGTTTAACCACCGCACCTCAGGTAAGTCGGGATGTGGGAAATAAGATTGTGCCACCTATCTTTCAAGACGATCCCCATGTGACTCAATCCTTTAAATTTGCCGTTAGTCGTGGCACGGCTCCAGAGTTGAGTATCCTGGAACTAGATAATGTAGAAAACCATACAGTTGTTACCCCTGATGCCCCGCTGAAATTAGTTGTTGACACTCCATTACAGGACAATGAATATGTTTTGCCAATTGGCTATGACGGTGAGTTTTTTATGCCATTAGGTTTAGGAAAAACCACTCAAAATGGCAAGACAGAAATTGAGCTAGAGCGATTACCAGAACCCGTGAGTCAAGGAAAACGCGATCTAAAAGGGGCGATTCGGATCTGTTTTCAGAAAGTGGTGCGAGAGCAGCTAGGTTTGGAATTTCAATATCCTCTCCTCGCCATAGCTGAAGTCGGAGATGATCAGAAAGTAACGGATGAAACCGATGTCGCTGAGGTTAAAAAGCGAGTTGCCCAATCCGAGCGAATTGTTCTCTACATTCATGGGATTATTGGCGATACGAAAAGTTTGGTATCTAGCCTGCAACAGACCCTAAAAGTAGAGGATAACAACCGTTCTATTCGGGAGCTTTACGATCTCGTTCTAACCTTTGACTATGAGAACCTAAACACGCCAATTGAAGAGAATGCTCGATTGTTGAAAAAGCAACTGGAAGCTGTCGGTTTAGGAGCCAACCATGGTAAAGTTCTGCACATTGTTGCCCATTCTATGGGCGGATTAGTGTCCCGTTGGTTTATTGAACAAGAGGGAGGCAATAAAGTTGTCCAACATTTGATTATGTTGGGGACACCAAATGCTGGTTCTCCTTGGGCAACGGTGAAAGAATGGGCAACAATGGTTATGGCTGTAGGTATAAATAGTCTTTCCCAAACACCATTGCCAGTGAAAGCGCTGGGTAGTCTGAGTGAGGCGATGATGAACACCGTTGAGGTAGCGCTCGATCAAATGCAGCCCAACTCTCAATTTATTCAGGCTCTAGCTACCAGTAACGATCCAGGTATTCCCTATTCCATTATTGCCGGGAATACATCGATTAGTCCAGCAGCGTTGCAGGAAGACGGGGAAAAAGCGACTCTGCTCAAACGGTTAATGAAAAAGCTATTTGATAAAGCCGTTGCTTTACCGTTCTTGGGTGAACCGAATGATATAGCCGTAACGGTGCATAGCATTAAGTCTCTTCCAGATGGATGGAGTGTTTCTCCCTTTATCCAAGAAGTCGCTTGTGATCACTTGACGTATTTCAATCATCCAGAAGGCTTAAAGGCTTTACTGACAACTTTGACGCAAGAGTCTAAATCTCACATCTTGCCAAATTTAATGGTAACCCAAAGGTAGCCAAATGTAACCAAATGTAGGGTGCGTTAGCGAAGCGTAACGCACCATTCCCAAGCTCAGAATGATACGTTAGAGGGCGAGCCGAGCAAATTGAGTGAAATAGAGTTTCTAATTAGTGCAAGCGGCTCGCCCCTACACAGATCCCACAGGTGTTTATTTTATCCGTAACGGGTGTGATATCCGTGGGCAAATCTTAATTTATTGGCATTCTTATCAGAGGGCTGTACCCATGCCGAAATCGAAAAATTTTCAGCGGAATTTTGCTATCGTTATCGGAATCAATACCTATCACAATCGCATCCCACCCCTACAGACTGCCGCTCCTGATGCTGAAGAACTTGCCCGCATTCTCAAAGAACAACATGAGCGGCTTACTGAAAAGTATCAAAAGCAACAAAAGTATGAAGTTTTGCTTTTGTTAAACGAAGATGCAACCCTTGACAAATTCAAACAACTTCTTGAGGACTTTAAACGTAAACAAATAACGCTTCCTCAAGGGAAAGTAGATGTTAGTGAAGACGATCGCATCCTTTTCTACTTCGCTGGACATGGAATTGCCTCAGATGCTCTAGAAAGTCAGGATGGACCAGCAGGCTACCTGATTCCTCAAGATGCCATCTTAGACCAAAACAACACGTACTTACCCATGCAGGAGTTACACGATGCTTTACTCGAACTTCCCTGTCGGCATTTGCTAACCATTCTAGACTGCTGTTTTGCTGGAGCATTTCGCTGGGCAAGCCTCAGTCGCGATCTTGAGCCGAGAGTCAAAATCTATAAAGAACGTTTTGATCGCTTCATTAGCGATCGCGCATGGCAAGTCATCACCTCAGCCGCAGACGATCAAAAAGCCTTGGATTCCTTGGCGCGACGCGGTAAAACCTCAGATGGCAAACATTCTCCCTTTGCTCAAGCTCTGTTTGAGGCTTTACAGGGAACCACTGATGAAAATTCTAATCTGAATTTTGATCTCAATCAAGATCACATCCTCACGGCGACTGAGATTCATTATTACCTACGGGAAAAAGTTGAGACAACCACAGAAGAACATTACCAGCGCCAAACCCCAGGATTGTGTCCGCTGAAAAAACATCAAAAAGGAGAATTCTTTTTCCTTTTGCCCGGATTTAACCGAGATAATTTAGAGGATGCACCACCCCTTAATCTAGAAAATAATCCCTACCGAGGATTGGAATCCTATGACCAAAAAGATAGTAAATTATTCTACGGCAGAAGCAAACTAATCGATAAACTTTGCGCTCACGTTGCTTCTGAAGAGCAAGCCTTCACCGTCATCTTAGGGGTTTCTGGCACTGGGAAATCCAGCTTAATGAAAGCTGGATTATTACCGCGTCTGGTGGCGGATCATAAGTATAAAATTTTAGAGATGCGCGTGGGGGACAGTCCCCTAACTGCTTTGGCAAAGGTTTTGCCAACTCCCGATAAAACGAGTCAAAATGCAACTCAAATAGCTGAAGAGTTTGCCAAAGACTCACAAGCTCTAGTAATTTGGATTAAAGACTGGCATAAAAGGTATCCAAACGACCAATTATTGCTAGTCATTGACCAGTTTGAAGAGTTGGCAACTCTTAGTCAAAGTGATAGTAACCCAGAAAACAAAACGGGTGATAGTCACACAGAACAACAGCAATTCCAGGAACTCCTCAAAGAAGCGATTAAACAATGTCCAGATTGCTTCGATGTCGTGGTTACATTGCGGCTTGACTTTGAAGCACAGTTTCAAGAGGGTATCCTCAAAGAATTCTGGGAAAATGCCAGGTTTGTCGTGCCACCGATGACTCAGGATGAATTGCGGGAAGTCATTGAAAAACCTGCATCGGAAAAAGTATTATATTTTGAGCCTCCCAGTCTGGTTGATGATCTGATTAACGAAGTTGTACAGATGCCAGGAGGATTACCCTTACTTTCCTTCACGCTCAGTGAATTATACCTGAAGTCTGTGAAAGAAAGAAGAGAAAACCGAGCCTTAACTGATGCGGATTATAAAGCATTAGGAAAAGTCATTGGTTCTGTAACCAAGCGTGCCGATGAGGAGTATAAAACTCTGGTTAAAAAAGATAAAGCCTACGAAAAAACAGTGCGTCAGGTGATGCTACGGATGGTTGCTGTGGGTGATGAAGCTCGCCGTCGGGTACTTTTATCGGAACTAGAGTATCCAGATGAGGCAGAACATCAACGTGCGGAAAATGTGATTGACAAATTTTGTGAGGTACGTTTATTGGTTCAGGGAACGAATTCTGAAGGTAAATCCTATGTTGAGCCAGCACATGATGCTTTAGTACAAAACTGGGCTCAATTGCAGAAGTGGAAAAATGAACAGGAAGAAAATTTAATTTTACAACGCAAGTTAACTCCTGTAGCGAATGATTGGCATGAAATCAATCAGCCAGAAAAAGATAGCAAAACTAAAGCTAAATTTAGAATAAAATACTTTTTTTATTGCTTGGAAAAAGTTGAAGCTTTTCTCATTGCTCAAGCCCAGCATCCAATCCGCAAGGTTAAAAAGGCTCGTCTAGCTAAACAGCAATCCAGTGGGCTCTCAAAAAATTACCTTTGGCACAATGATCCTCGACTGGCTCAGTTGGATTTATTCCTGGATTCCCAAGACAATTGGTTCAATAAAACCGAAGATGAGTTTGTACGGGAAAGTGTCATCCACAAAGGGAGAAATACGTATCGGGTTTGGTGTTCTTTTGCTTTGATAGGCGCAGGATTATCCATTTTAACCATTGTTGCAGTTTGGGGACAAAGACAGGCGAAAATTGAAGAAATGCTGGCGTGGAGAGAATCCGCAGAAGGCAATTTAAAATCCGATCGCGATATCCGCGCCTTTCTCGATATTTTACGGGCAGTCAAGATTTCTAAACACCCACTGCTGTGGCTTCCCTCACCTGATACCGCGTTAGCCGAAGTTCAAGAAACAATGTACAAGGCTTTTTATACGGTAAAAGAACGCAACCGCATAGAGAGCGATCGCGCGACGTTTGAGCAGGTATCTTTCAATCCGAAAACTAACCAATTGGTAACCATTGGTGATGGCGACACAATTCGACTTTGGGATAAATCAGGCAATCAAGTTGACCAATTCTCAACAGGTCAAACTCGGCTCTATAGTGTAGCATTCAGTCAAGATGGCAAACGATTAGCAACGGGGGGCGGAAATGGTACAGTTAAGCTGTGGAATCTGAAAAAAGATGGCATCGTAGATTACAATTCAAACAATACAATCTGTTCAATTGCGAACCAAGCCAATTCTTCTGGAACTAACCCAACCAATACTTCTGAAGCTAATCCAACCAATACTTCTGGAACTAACCCAGCCAATCCTTCTGGTGCTAACCTAGGGAATATCTCTGGTGTAGCCTTTAGTCATGACAATAAGCTATTGGCAACCCTTATAGAGAGAAAAGACGCTCAGAACAATCCAACCACCACCGTTAATCTATGGGATATTAAACAGGGTAAGTGTATCCCAAGAAATATCGCCAACACACCACTGGGTCAAGAAGGTCAACTTCCAAACAACCAACAGACAGCAACTCGTCAAAAAAATCAACTCACAGTACCTACTCAAAACAACCAACTCACAGTACCTATTAAAGACATAGCATTCAGTCCTAATAAGAATATTATCGCCACTGTTGGACAAAACAATACTGTCAGATTATGGGACATCTCAGGCAACAAACTGGGAGAATTTCCCACTGATAAAAGAAATGTCTATAGCTTAGCCTTCACCCCTGACGGGAAATTGGCAACCAGTGGTGATGGCGGCACAATTAAACTATGGACAATTCAAACGAATGGTAGAACAGCTACCCTCGCCAACCCAACGCCGCAGGAAATTCAAACAGAACAAACCCTTGTCTACGATATCGCCTTCAGTGAAGATAAAAACTGGTTAGCCACCATTGGTGAAGATAGTACGATAAGGCTACACGATAGAACTTGGCAGTCATTCATCAAACGGATTTTTGACAAGCCTATTGTAGAAATACCACCAATTGAAGCCAGTAATCAAAGGATAACCGCTACGAGTGCAGTTTTTAGTCCTGATGGCAAGACAATGGCAACTATTGCAGGAGACGATACTGTAAAATTTTGGAATAATTTGGGTCAACAAACTGCCCGATTTAAAACAGATGCAGGAGATATTAAAAGTATCGCCTTTAGTCCAGAAGGGAATCTCTGGCTAACCAGTGGAGAGAATAGTGAGATCAGTATCCGAGATACATCAGGTGAGGAAATTGATACAATTTCACTGCCAGATATGCCAGTCTGTGATGAGGAAAACAACAATACGGATGAGAACACCGAATCATTACCCAATCCTATCACTCAGATTGTGTTCGCCTTCATCGATACCAATGATGGGACTGAACCGGATGAAGACAACTGGCGATATAATAAACTTGAAGACGACGAATATGCTGGAATGATGACTATTTTTGAAGATGGCACGACGCGCTTTTTCCCCCTTCACGAGGGAGACTTCAAAAAAACAGCATCGGGTAAACATTGTACCGAATCTTTTCCCAAGGATTTAGGACTGATTAAAGGTTTAGCCAGTAGTCCCGATGGGGAACATCTCGTCACCGTGGGAAAAGACGGTGACACTATCAATCTTTGGGATGAAGAAAGTGATCAATTTCAGCAACTTCCCATTCCAAAAACAGACAATGAGACATTCACCAGCGTAGCATTTAGTCCAGACGAAAAACGACTCGCGATCGCAAGTGCAAGTGCAGCGGAAGATGAGACGGGGTTAGTCCGGATATGGGATATCACCCAGAACGCCATTGTCGAACAATTTGACACCGGACAAGGACAACTTTATAGTGTAGCCTTTAGTCCCTTAGACAGCAGGCAATTGGTGACCGGGGGAGGAGATGGTACGGTCAAGGTATGGGACATATCTAGTAACCGTCCGGCTCAATTCTCGACTACACAGGGGACGATTCAACGTATGGAGTTTAGTCCGAGTCAGGAACTCCTCGCCACGATTAGTAAAAACAATCAACTCAATCTCTGGAATGTCCGAGAGGATGGTACAGTAAGCTTAAATCCGGCTACTGAAATCGTCCAACAGCAACAGGGAGGGGTGAAGAATGTAACCTTTAGTCCGGATGGTGAGACGTTGATTATTGTGGGCAACGATGATACGATAAAATTCTGGACTATCTCCACTAACCAAATTAAGTCCTTTGCCACTCAGCAACAACAAATCCAGAGTCTCGCTGCTAGTCCCAATAAGCGGAAATTAGCCACAATTGGCAGTAATGGTAAACTCAAGCTGTGGCAAATTCAGAATGACACTCTCAATCCTATAGATATCTCCAATAGCCAACTAAGTCGAACACAAATCAATGGTTTAGCGTTTAGTCCAGACGGGAAACAACTGGCAACCGCACAAGGTAATATCCTGAACCTGTGGACTGTCTCATGGGGTAAACTATCCAATCAGTCAGTGGATCAATTCCAAACCCAGCAACCCATTCAAAGTGTAGCGTTTAGTCCCAACAATAAGAAAATAGCAACGGCTGGAAATCAAGGGTTGCTAAAACTGTGGGACACAAAGGGGAACTTACTTGACCAAATTCCCACACAGCAAACCAGTATTACCCGTTTAGTCTTTAGTCCCAATAGTAACATCATCGCTACCATTGGTCAGAATGGCACACTCAATCTATGGGATACATCGGATAAATCTGAAGCGAAACTGTCCCTAATTTCCACCCATCAGGCTCAAGGTGTTGCAAATGTTGCCTTTAGTCAGGATGGCAAATTCCTAGCAATTGGTCGAAACAATGGCTCGATTGAACTGCGGCAAATAGGTAATGTAGACGCTCTCAAGGCAGGAATCTGCAATACAATCGGAGATTATTTTCAGAATAACCCTAATCGCCAACTTTGTGGTGGAATTGCTGTATCCACCCAGAGAATCCTAAGTCGGGGGGGTGATAAACTCTTAGTTCCCAGCCTCACCAATCGGGACAAGCAAGCCGGAGTGCAAGGAATCGCCGCTGGTGCTTTTCCCACCGCGATTGATGAACTCACCACATCCCTACGGGAAAACCGCAATGATCCCGAAGCTTTAATTTACTTGAATAATGCTCGCATTGGCACTCAAAAATCTTACACTATTGCCGTATCGGTTCCCCTAGGGAATACTGTAAATCATGGATTGGAAGTCTTGCGCGGTGTGGCTCAAGCTCAAGATGAAATTAACCGAGAAGGGGGGATTAATGGTGTATTCTTGCGGGTATTAATTGCTAATGATAATAACGATCCCAAAGTCGGGAAACAAATCGCCCAAGAATTGAGCAAAAATCCGGACGTGCTTGGGGTTGTCGGACATTTTGCCAGTGATGTTACTCTAGCGGCGGGAAAGGTTTATCAAGCCCAAAAATTAGCCGCCATTTCTCCAGTTAGTACCTCGACGCAATGGTTTAAACCCCGTTGGTATTCCGATCAATATAGGTTCCGCACCGCACCCGACGATAATACCACGGCGACAACGTTGGCTAAGTCTATGCTAAATAAACTCCAGGAGAAAAACGCGGTTGTCTTCTATAATTCTCAAAGTCAGTATAGCCAATCCCTGAAGTCAGCATTTGGTGATGCTGTGCGTTCAGCAGGAGGGCAAGTTTTGCAAGACTTTGACTTGTCTGATCTTAATTTTGATGCCCAACAAACGGTTCAAGAATCCACGCAGCAAGGCGCTAAGGTGCTGGTATTGTTGCTCGACAGGGAGGAAATCGACGACGCGATTGAGATCATTAAACAAAAGCGGGGGAACCAAATTATTTTAGGGGGAGATGCGTTCTATGGTACGAAACTCTTGGAGGTTGCTCAGGACGAAGAAAATGTCAAAGATATGATGATTGCCGTTCCCTGGCATATTAGCAATTCTCAGTCCAATTTTGCAGAAACATCAAGAAAGCTTTGGTGGGCAGATGTAAGCTGGCGCACCGCCTTATCTTATGATGCCACCCAAGCCCTGATTGCGGCACTGAAGCAGAATCCGACTCGCCAAGGGGTGGCTGAAACCCTACGTTCAGAAAGTTTTAGTGTTGATGGGGCAACGGGTAAGGTACAATTCTTACCATCAGGCGATCGCAAAAATCAGTTAACCAATCCTTTGAGTCAACTTGTCACGATTGAGCCAGGTTCTCGTTCCGGTTACGGCTATGATTTTGTTGCTGTACCTTAACCACTGGACTTTAGAGTACGACAAATTAACCTAGCTACAACCTGAAGTGGAGAAAGAAGGAAAATTACTGGGTAAAGGTATCAGATTATACGTAAAATTAGCCAATGATTTTGATCAGATTCTGGAACTAGCTCAACCGAAAACGTTTCGCTCTCCTGAATCCAGCCAGGGGGGATGTTGGGGAAAGTTGGCAGACTGTTTAATTATAGAAACTCATGTAGCACAGAAGACAGAAACAGGTAAACAACGCGGTAGGATTAAGGTTTATGAAGTCAGTTATTCCCTATCTTAAAGTCGTCAGTCGCATGGTCTTAGAGTGTCTAGGGCAGCGCGGCTTCAACCACCCAACTGTTAAGAATAGATTAAACGCCAACACCAGAAACCAAAAAGCCTTCTGTTCTCTACCTTCTGCCTTCTGGCTGCTTGTACTCATCACCCCAAGCGCGGTGCGGGCGCAAATTGTCCCGGATAATACACTCCCGGTTAATTCTCAGGTGACGGGATGTCCGGTTTGTTTGATAGAAGGGGGAACAGTGCGGGGAGTGAATCTGTTCCATAGTTTTGAGGAGTTTTCCGTACAGACGGGGGGTGAGGCGTTTTTTAATAATGGGTTGGATATTGAGAATATTTTGGGGCGGGTGACGGGGACTAATATTTCCGATATTGATGGCTGGATTTGGGCAAATGGTACAGCGAATCTGTTTTTAATTAATCCCAATGGGATTGTGTTTGGTGAGAATGCGCGGTTGGATGTTGGCGGTTCGTTTGTGGCGAGTACGGACAATAGTTTTACGTTTCCTGATGGGAGTGAGTTTAGTGCGACGAATCCGCAAGCGCCGCCGTTGTTGACAATTAACCCACACTCCGCACTTCAAAACGTAGTACGATAGGTTACAGACTTGTCTCTGAGAACACTAAGCATAAATACTTACTTTACTAAGAATTGATACCTTGAGATAATTAGCCAGTTACCTGTGGCTATTTAAAAGAGAGATTTACCTTGTCTACATCAACAACAATAGAAGTCAAAAACCTAGACCATTTGGGGATTATAGCTGGATTAATTGATGAAATAGGAATAGTGGATATCATCAATGAAAAATTAGGAATAGACAAGCGAGAAAAAATCTCATCGGGACAAGTCGTTAAAGCGATGATTCTCAATGGTTTAGGGTTTGTCTCTAAGCCTTTATACTTATTTAGCAATTTTTTTGAAGACAAAGACATAGAAAAATTATTAGGAGGTTCAGTCAAGGGTGACTATTTAAATGATGATAAACTCGGTCGAGTGATGGATGAAATCTATAAATATGGATTGACTCAACTCTTTCTAGAAATAGCAATTGCTTTAACGAAAACATTTAAGATAGAGGTAAATTTCAATCATGCAGATATCACATCATTTCATCTTCATGGGGAATATAATTATAAGTATGGGGAGTTAGGCAATCCTTCAGAAGGTTTAATTAAAGAAATAAAAAAAGAAGAAGAAAAAGCCGCTAAACTCATCAAGCAATTAGAGAAAGAAGAGTTTGAGCATCCCAGTCAAGCCAAGTATAAGTTAAAAGAATTAAACCGAAAACTGAAACTGTTTAAATTAGCTGAAGTCCAGATCGGCAAGGAAATAATTAAGTCGGGTCAAACCGCTTATAAAATCAAAGCCAAGCCAGAAAGATAGGAGCAAGAAATTACCGCGAGAGAAAAACAAGCCGGAAGATTTATCCTAGCGACGAATGTTCTCGAACAAGACGTTCTGAATTCAGCCGAAATCCTTTTAAATTACAAAAATCAACAATCTTGTGAAAGAGGATTTAGATTTTTGAAAGACCCGGTATTTTTTGCCGATAGTCTATTCGTCGAAAACCCCCAAAGAGTAGAAACGATGCTCTTTGTTATGACCTTGTGCCTCTTAGTCTACAACTTAGGACAAAGAGAAATCAGGAAGAATTTACAAAGAGCTAAAGTTGGGATAAAAAATCAAGTGGGTAAATTGATTAATCGCCCAACATTACGGTGGATATTTCAATGTTTTCAAGGGATTCATGCAGTAGTTATCGATGGAGTCAAACAGATAGTTAACTTGACGGACGAACGTCAATTTATTTTGGAATTCTTGCCATCTTCTTGTCAAAAATATTATCTGTGATTTTTTCTTGACTCACATTCGTGGCAATTGGGGGATTTTTGGATAATGGATAAATCCGTGTCAGGAGAGTAGATACTCTTCAATTTCTGCTGCTTAAAAAAGCTCATAAGAATCTCCCAAACAATTACGGTTTCCTGAAAAGATATTCAAGTGTTTAATTTTTCAGACTTTTTCCCTTGATTGGATATGTAGCTTCTTGTACTTCAAGTTGAAGTGCGGAGTCTAGGCAAGTTAAGGTGGATGTCATGCTCCTTAAGGCTGGTGGGTTTCGACTTCGCTCAACCCACCCTACGGTATATTAAGGGTTTTGATGCTCCCTAAATGCTTATTTCAGTGTCATCCAAGTTTATGACGCGATACAATAAGAAATCTCTACAGGGTTGATCCATGATCAGAAGTCTAGCCATTGGAGACGATATTACGACATTCCGTCAAGTCCAGGAAAAACTGGGGTTAACCTTGACAGAAGATAGCCAGTTTTTTACCGAATGGATGGCTGAATTCCCTGCATTGAGCGAGGTAGAACAATCTCGTTTAGATCAGGTACGTCGCAACTATCTCTACCAAATATCCGATGGTATTCTGCTGGAAGAAACAATTAAAATGGTTGTCCTGTCGCCATTGCTGGAGTTAGCAGGTTTCTATCAATCACCTTACAAATTCAAGACAGAAGTTTCCGTAGAAATTGAGGCAGAAGGAGACAACGAAGAAATTTTACGAGGACGAATTGATGCGCTGGTATTGCAGAGTAAACTGTGGATTGTTCTCATTGAATCCAAAAAGACGACGTTTGATTTAGAACTAGCGATTCCGCAAACATTGGCTTACATGGCAGCACATCCAGAGCCGGAACAACCGCTCTATGGTATGGTAGCCAATGGTAGCAGCTTTTTGTTTATCAAAACATTAGGCAAACAGTATGGAATTTCGGATTTGTTCGCCACGCGATCGCACTATCGTAACAATCTCTATGAAGTGTTGAGAATCTTGAAGCACTTGGGGTGTTTAATTTAGGAAACCTTGACAAAATGAACAGAATGTGTAGGTAAAGGCAAAATCGTGATGATGACGCGATCGCATGGTGATTCATCCTGCGATTATTCCCTTCCCAGTAGAAGATTTCCTCTTGTTTTCTTCCCCAGCTTCCCCTGTTCTCTCAGCTTCCCCAACCAGCAAAATCCCCCGCCTATTAACGGGGGATTCGCTATAAATGGGTGTTACCCGGTTAACGATTAAGCCTTTACAGTTTGCTTAGTAACAGCCGCTAACTCGCCCTTGGCATACTTAGCCGCAAACTCATCCAATGTGATTTGCTTAATCTTGCTCGCATTACCAGCCGTACCGAATTGCTGATAACGATCCGAGCAAACCTGCTTCATGTACTTAATAGAAGGCTTCATGAAATGGCGCGGGTCAAAGTTTTTGGGATCTTTGGCAGCCGCTTCACGGATTGCTGCTGTGATTGCCAAACGGTTGTCGGTATCAATATTAACCTTACGCACACCGCTCTTAATGCCCTTTTGAATCTCTTCTACAGGCACACCGTAAGTTTCTGGAATTGCACCACCATATTGGTTGATCATATCCAGCCACTCTTGGGGTACAGAGGAGGAACCATGCATTACCAAATGAGTATTAGGTAGACGGTTATGAATTTCCTCAATCCGACTAATGGCAAGAATTTCACCCGTGGGCTTACGGGTAAACTTGTAAGCACCGTGGCTTGTGCCAATGGCTACAGCGAGAGCATCAACTTGGGTGCGCTCAACAAACTCAACCGCTTGATCCGGGTCAGTCAACAATTGTTCGCGGGACAGCTTACCTTCTGCACCGTGACCATCTTCCTTGTCACCCATACCCGTTTCCAAAGAACCGAGACAACCCAGTTCCCCTTCAACGCTGACACCGACAGAGTGAGCAACTTTTACCACTTCAGCCGTGACATTCACGTTGTACTCGAAGCTAGCTGGAGTTTTGGCATCTTCCTCCAGTGAACCGTCCATCATCACACTGGTGAAACCATTGCGGATAGCTGAGTAGCAAGTCGCTGGACCATTCCCATGGTCTTGGTGCATAGCAATGGGGATATGGGGATAAGTTTCCACTGCTGCCGTGATCAAGTGGCGCAGGAAGTTCTCACCTGCATATTTGCGAGCGCCGCGAGAGGCTTGTAGGATCACGGGGCTGTCAGCTTCATCAGCAGCCTGCATAATTGCCAGGATCTGCTCCATGTTGTTAACGTTATATGCTGGAATGCCATAGCCATTCTCTGCCGCATGATCTAAAAGCAGCCGCATGGGTACGAGCGCCATAAAAAAGTCCTCCTAACTTTAGGTGTTTTGTCAGCTAGTCGTTTCTAGAAACTTAATTCTTAGAATAATCTTAAGATATTTTTCAGTTTATAGGAAATTATCTTGTCAAGATTCTAAAATTAGTCTTCTTGATCAACTCCACAGTGCCTGACTATAAAGAAAAATAAATATGACAGAATGGGTCGCCTGGGATTCGAACCCAAGACCAATCGGTTAAAAGCCGAGTGCTCTACCGCTGAGCTAGCGACCCAAAGTCATGCGCGTTTTCAAGCGCCGTTTTCTACAATAGCAGAAATCACCAAAAATGTAGAGGGTTTTTCAAAAAAAAGTGGCGCTGAGTTGGATCGAAGTCTCCAAACTCTCTCCAGGAGGCAATTTGGTGAGATGGTCTCCTGTGTTTAAGGCGTTACGGGGAGCGCTCCAGGGTTCCAAACAGTAGTAGTCTTTGCCTTTAACCGTCCAGAAGACGAGAGTTGAGTAGGGTTCACCGTAGGTCAGGGTTAGTTTTAACCGCCGTTGCTGGTCGGTCACCGTTGCTGATTGACCCGTGAGTGGGCGAAAGGCGACATCAATTTCATCCTTACTCCAATCAAAGCCGCCCGTGAAGGGGGAAACTTGTCCAGTTAGCTGATCCTGATACTCTGAAGCCGGAATCTCAAATTGGAGTTGGGTTTTATCTGAGGTTAAGAAGTACGGATGCACTCCTGTCGAAAAGGGCATCACCTCAGCCGACTGATTCGTATAGCGCTGGATTAGTGTCAAGGTATTGCCCTGAAGTTGGTACGTGAAGGAGAGTTGCCAGTCGAAGGGATAAACAGCGCGAGTTTGGTCATTACTATTCAAGACTAGGGTAAGGCTAACCAAATCATTCGTCACTCGTTCTGTGACCTGCCAGGGCAAATCACGGGCGAAACCATGCTGTTTGAGTTGATAGGATTTGCCCTGATGGGTGTAGGTATTGTCCGGTAAGTTGCCGCAGATGGGAAACAAAATCGGGATACCCCCCCGCACACTCAAGGTCGGGTCTCGAAACCGTTCGGCATCAAAGTAGAGGATGTCCTGACCTTGAACACTCCAGTGAGAAATCAGACCGCCGCGTTCGGGAACGACTTCCAGCCGAGACTGAGAGTCTTGGGCAGTGAGGATATAGGTTGAGTATTGCTCCTGTTTCAGGGCGATCGTAAACATCTGTCTGTTGATTTCCTTAATAATTGAGCGGCTGGAGTTAGCGGCACGACTAACTTTAACAAACTCTTCTCAAAAAAACGGTGCTAATTTTACAAATTCTTAACAAAAAGCCTTTAGGATAGTACATAAGCAATTCTTGTAATTTTAGGGTTCAGGGGTGCCTACAGGCGATAAGTTGGTTTTAGAGTGACACACATCACTCTAAAATGTGTTGAGAATCACATCAAGCAACTGACACTTATCAAGGTCTTTAGCGGGAAGATCGTCGATAGTGTTAGAAGTACCCCCTATGATTACAAATGCTTGGTTACCATGATTCTTCGCACTCTTGTCCAATCGGCTCTTAAAACTGGCTGCCTCAGCGTTGCTTCTGAGGGGCTAATTCGCCAAATTCTGGAAATAAAAGGGTATCAAACATCAGACCTTGAGGCTTTGACTGTTCTTTATGAGGCGGTGAAGTCGGGTCAAATAGAGCGGGAGGCTCATGATACTCGTTTTCTGTCATTTCCTGAGCTGCACAGGCAAAGCGCTGCAACAAGCGTGTAAATCCCCCCGATTCAACCGGGATCAGCATAGAGTGATCAGTAACTAAGAATTTACAGCAGGTTTGACCTCACGTTTCAGGGAAAGATTGAAAATCGGCTGGGCTGGAAGCCAATCAAGGGAGTCGTCGGTTAGCAAAAATCTGGATTTAAGCACCGCGAAACGGAATAGCGTTAGCTGACTTGTCCGGCGATTCATCTCACGGCGTGGTTTTTCCATTGAGTCAGTTAACGGAGTGAGGCTCAATTCCCCTATAAATCACCAGTTTAATGTGCTAAAATGCGACCAAAGGGTTAATTCCTTTCAAGTGTGATTTGTCAAGCAACAAAAGGCTGGCAAGTCAGCGGTGAAAGTAAACCCTTAACACAACCCTTAACTAAAGGTGGGGGAAGGCTATAAGTCTGGCGCTGTAATTAAAGATTCAGCGCCGGGATATATGGACATTCGCCCAAGCAAATTTTACTCAGTCGATCCTGATAAAATTTACATTTTTCCGGGCATGTCTAAACTTCAAACACCTACATAGTACCTATCAACCAGGATGTATAACCTGGATTAAAGTGCGCTAGTCTCAATGGCGAAATACACGGTTTTCTTCCCTTTGTGTGGCTCTTTACCAATGCCAATCCCTCAACTATCGGTTATTTGCTCACAGGTGAAATTGCTCTCCACCTTTACCTTGAGCAAAATTATAGCCAATGTTGTCCCGATTCCGTTGAAGATCTCAAGGTTTTTTCTGTCTAGTGAAAAATATCCTGAATTGATGATCAAAATTCCGGTGAAATGCCAGCTAAACTTTTAAGGATTGACCGAGAAGTATAACAATAGTAGGGATATCGTCGTTGACGAGGGAAAACTGAGTCACCTTATCCGAAGTTAAGCTTGGATAAAAACTTTCCCTGAATTATCCTAAAGACCGGGGCGACTTGCTCCCAGACGTATTGGAAGAGTTATCTGCTTAGGAGAAGCCAAATATGCTACACCGCAAGATTTATCAACTGTGTTGCGATGGTCGTGAGGTCTGTATTTTCTTGCGGGATCAGCAACGTTGGATTGAACGCGCTCATATTGTTGATATTGAAGGGGATTTAGTCACCATTCGCTACGAAACTGACGAAGAAGACGAAATTTGCTCCTGGGAGGAAATGGTTCGCTTAGAAAGCATCGGTTCAGTTACTCAAAAACTGGCTTCTGTGACGCGAGGAAATTTTGACCCGCTCGTGTCTGACGATTGTCCAGAAGCGGAACAAATTCATCCACGTTTCCCTGAGTCAAATCAAGAGTAAAAAATTAGGTGTCACTCGTCAGGGAACAGGGAACAGGGAACAGGGAACAGGGAACAGGGAACAGGGAACAGGGAACAGGGAATAGGGAATAGGGAATAGGGAATAGGGAATAGGGAATAGGGAATAGGGAATAGGGAATAGGGAATAGGGAATAGGGAATAGGGAATAGGGTAATAGACTACAGAAATTTGGTCTCCCATCTTCCCTATCTTCCCCATCTTCCCCATCTTCCCCAGCTCTCTACTCCCACCGCTTTCACTGATTCAGCAAACCCTAAGTTTCTGTGGGAGGTGCGGTCGGCTCAAACACTGGACAATATCCCTCTGGTGTAACTTTAAAGGAGTAGAGGGGAGAGGCAGAATTCCAGCAGCGCTGACCCCGTTGATGGCGACAGTTGGCACAACACTCGATATTAGCAGGCATCTTTACCGAACTGCCCTGATTGAGCAGTTCACGTTGGGACAAACCCCGTAAGACCAGTTCCTCTCCTTGCCAACGCGCTTCCACTAAACCTGTATCCGCAAAATCTTGCCAGCGCGGGTCAGCCGCAATTGCCTCGGGTAACGTGATAGAAACCACCGTACCCAACTCAGTTAGCTCTCCTTCGTAATTAGTTTCTGGTGGTGGTGCTGGCTGTATAAATGTCTCTCCAATTGGCAGTTCGATCAGAGTTCCTGATGATGGGGTATGGAGATGGTAGCGATTTTGTAACTCCTCCAATCCAGTTAAGTCAGCTAGATACGTGGGAGAGCCATGAACAAAAATAATATGTTGAGGACGAAGATTATGGATTAACTGAGTGGTTCCTAAACAATCGCTATGCTCAGTTAATAGATAAGTTTCTATATCCGTACTACCCAAGTCATGGGTTGGAGGCGGATATCTCAGGCGTTCAGGTTGCAGCACTGTCCAAGATGTGGGGTTAGGATGACAGTAAACCCTCAAGTCAGCCGTTTCGTCCGTTAGAACAATGCTGGTGTTTTGAGCGATCGCCCCTCGTTGCTGCTCATCTAAGCGGCGTACACGCGGTTTCACCCGTTCATCCCAAAACAAGGGTTGATGGCGAGCAAAGTTTTGTACGGATGGGGGGAGATGAGGTAGGAGTTCTAAGTAGGCATCGCATCCCTTGGCAACCGTACCATCTACCCAAATATCTAGATTGCGTCCCGTAAACTGATGATGACTCCGCAGCAGCATCAAGATTTCTTGACCCAAACCCAAGGTAGGTACAGGTAGCAAAATAGAGCGATTTGCCGCCAATGCTTGATCAATTCGTTCGACAAGTTGATTCTCTTGTTGGCGCCGATGGGGGTGTCGCGCTGTACCATAACTCCCTTCGATAATCAAGACATCTAGGTTTGTACCTCGTAAGGCTTCAATGGACAACCCTTCGACCAACCGCGAATTTGAGATAAAGAAGTCACCTGTATACAGGAGTCGATAGGTGCGATTTGGACTGGTATAGGTTAATAAAAAAGCAGCGGCTCCCGGTAGATGTCCCGCAGGAAACAATTGCACGCTTAATCCTTCGCGGAATTCAATCGGCGATCGCCAAGGAAGTGCTTGACAGAATCCGGGAATCTCCTTGGGAGGTAAATGCGTCCAGTTTAGGGGTAAGAGTTGAGTTGTGACTTCACTGGCGTAAATTGGTAATTGCGGAAAGGCTTGGTGTAGTGCTAGCAACCCCTGGGCATGATCGCTATGGGCGTGGCTACATAAAACCACATCCGCCGGCAAATTAGCTTGAGCTTTTAGCGGCGAAAGGTCTTCTAACCCACAATCGATTAGGATGCGGTGGGGTCCCATTTGCACCAGCAAACAAACTCCCTCTGCACCATGACCAACACCATAGGCAAAACAGGCTAATTGATCATCCTCTGCTGAGGATGTCACTGGGCGTTGATTGCTCATGAACTTTGAGAAGACGGTTCTGCGCTTTGCCAGTTGCTTGACAACCAACTCACTTGAAGAACGATAAATACATCGACAATGCTTCTAAACCTTATTCCTCAGCATTTTTAGCCTAATCTTTTCGGTTAACTGTCTAGAAAAGCTGATTCTATCAACGAGTGTATTGACGGTATACAAGCAGACGGTATATAAGCAGCATGCTACTGCTCAATATGATGTCGTAAATATCTGGGCTAGCTTATCCCAGATTAGTGGGCTGAACCGTTGCCGTGATAGTTATCTGAATCGTAGAACCCGTTCTTAGTGCCAAAAATGAGAGAGGATACGGTAAAAAGAATGGTTAAGACCACTAAAATCAGTTTGATATCCATCTATAGTTTACTTACTTTTATCTGAAAAACAGGATCTGAAACTCTACTGAATACTTTTGAGCGATCAGTATTTTGGTCTGTTCAGTACAGATACCCATCTTACCACGAAATTTCTGGTCAGGTTGAATCTGCTTTTCATCAACCAGCAGGGTAAATTGGGTAGCCACGAGGAACCCACTTAGCCATCTTCGTGCAACCTATCTGCATCTAGAAATAGTACTAAGCTGGTGACAAGATTTGAACTTGCGACCGGCTGATTACAAATCAGCTGCTCTACCACTGAGCTACACCAGCAACTTTGTTTAGCATAACAAATTATATCAGCAGTGGGAAAGGATTGACACTCCCCAGCAAGAGGAGGCGATTGAAATCACTGCTACACAAATGTATGCGAAGCTTCCCGAAGGGTAGTCCGCCTGCGCGGACTGGGTTATAACGGGGGTAGCGTTCCCCGGATTTGGTATCACAACCGGAGTCAAACGTTTAATAGTACGGGTTTTGGCAATAACCGGGCTAGAACCTGCTTGAGTACCATTACTGTCCAATCCACATCAGCTGCCGTGGTTTGTCGTCCCAACGTCAAGCGAATACCTCTCAATGCCTCTGACTCACCATAACCCATTGCCAATAAAATCGGACTGGGATTCAGTTTGCCACTATCACAGGCAGAACCCGCACTAATGCCAATCCCTGCCAGATTAAGTTGACGCACCATCGTTTTGCCTGTTACTCCCTCCAATTGAGAGGCTGGGATATTGGTTAGGCAAAAACTAACATGATGAGGCAAGCGGTGTCGCAGCGAACCAGTGGGTTTTAAGTAAGGGATGTCGCTGAGTTGATAAAATAGGCGATCGCGCAACTGAATTAACCGAGGTGTTTCTGTTGTTAGTTCGGCTGTTGCTAATTCAGCGGCGACACCAAACCCAGCGATGGCGGGAACAGCCTGTGTTCCTGAACGCTGTTGCATTTCCTGTCCCCCACCCCACAACAGTGGCACTAATTCAAGTCTAGGACGTACATACAGCGCCCCCACTCCTTGAGGTCCATAAATCTTGTGACTTGACATTGACAGCAAATCCACAGGCAACTGTCGCACATCAATGGGCAATCGTCCAGCTACTTGTACCGCATCGGTATGGAACAGTACCCCATGATCCTGAGCAATTTGACCCAATGCTTCAATGGGTTGTAACGTCCCCACTTCACTTTGACCATAAATTACAGAAACCAATACCGTATTCGGTTGTAGGGCGTCTTCCAAGTCACGGGGATTGACTCGCCCCTCACTATCCACCGACAATCGAGTCACTTGCCAGCCCCAGGTTTCCAACCAACGCACAGGTTGAGCGATCGCGGAATGTTCCACGCTAGAAACCACAATATGCTGGGGTGTCCTGTAATTTTTGGCAATCCCCATAATGGCTAGATTATCTGCCTCTGTGCCACCTGAGGTAAAAATCAACGCATCTGCTGGCGCATTAATTAAGCCAGCCACTTGCATTCTCGACTGTTCCACGACAGTGGCAGATCGTTGTCCCCACTCATGTAAGCTAGAGGGATTACCCCACTGCTGAGTCAATACCCCTTGCATCGCCGCGATCGCTTCTGGGCGGGGGGGTGTCGTGGCGCTGTAATCGAGATAGATTTGCATAGTTATAGTGTCATTTGTCTTTCGTCTTTCGTCATTTGTCCTTCGTCATTTGTCAGGGAACGGGGAACAGGAAGTGTTTTGAGTTAAATCCCCCATCTCCCTCATCTCCCTCATCTCCCTCATCTCCCTCATCTCCCCCATCTCCCTCATCTCCCTCATCTCCCCCATCTCCCCCATCTCCGTCTACTCACCGGGTTTATCCACATTGTAGTCCTCGTGGGACAAGACAGCGTAGGGAACCAACAAACTCCCGTAATCATGACAAATCATTCGGTAGTTACGGGTAACCGGGATACTGACAATCCAGCGATTGTGGCGTAGTCGCTTACCGCCAAACTCTCGGTAGTTCTTTTGTTCTTCCAATCCGGCAATAATCGCACGGGCTTTGACCACGACATGGGTGGGCAAATCCTTTAAATCAATGGGATCGTTGTCAAAAGTAGACTCCCATTCTTGCTTTTGTTGCTTTTTAGCTTCCCGTGCTTTGTTTTCTTGCTCACATCGGTGGCAGGTTTGACCATACCCCTTATGACCGCACGGAAATGTCTTTTTTCGTCTCGACATAGAACGGTGGTATGGGTTCAAACCCTAGACTTGACCATGTTATCTTCCTGATAGTGATTTCCCCCATTCAGGTTGTGGAAAACGTGATTTAAGTTGTCCATTGTATTTTTATGTTAGTTCAATAGGGACAAATCCTTGAGCCTTATTTTCAACTAAATCAGAAAAACACCGATCAGCCGTTTTAGCCAAATGCCTCAGAGTCCCCTGTACGTTATACTTTCCTAGCTTCTCCGGCTTGTCTCAATCGATCAATTTCCATGGACAGCCTACTAGGTTTGTGTCCCCGTAGATGATAAAAAATAATCAAAGCAATAAATGAATCTAATCGAGATTCAATGACACAATCATACTGGCATCAAGGTATCATCTGGCTTATTGTACTAACTCTGTCCGCTTGTCAACCTCCTCCAGTTCAAGTTCACCGTCCGCCTCCCTTACCGCAAGATCCCTTTGTTCAGGTCTACTTTAACCATTCCCCCTCGACAACCTACAAGGAACCCTATCGCTTAGTGACTCGACCGGGCGATAATTTAGAGCAGATTATTGCCCAAGCGATCGCGACGGCTCAATCCACGGTCGATGTTGCTGTCCAAGAATTGCGCTTGCCACAAATTGCTCAAGCTTTGGTCAACCGACATCAAGCGGGGGTTAGGGTCAGGGTGATCGTAGAAAATACCTACAACCGCCCTTGGAGTGAAGTATCGCCGGAAGAAATTGCCAAACTTCCGTCTCGGGAACGCGATCGCGCTCGAGAGAATTTACGGTTAATTGACCGTAATAACGATGGCAAGCTGACCCCTGCTGAAATTAATCAACGGGATGCTCTCGTTATTTTACGCAATGCTGGCGTTCCTATACTAGACGATACTGCTGATGGCTCTCAAGGTAGCGGCTTAATGCACCATAAGTTTGTTGTTGTGGATGGATATACGGTTATAGTGACATCCGCTAACTTTACCACCAGTGATATTCATGGCGATTTTCAAGCACCGGATAGTCGGGGTAATGCCAACAATCTCCTCAAAATTGAGAGTGTGGAATTAGCGAATTCCTTTACAGAAGAATTTAACCAGATGTGGGGAGATGGATCCGGTGGCGCACCCGATAGTCGGTTTGGTCTCAAAAAGTTACAACGTCCTATACAAAAGGTTACACTCGGAGATACTACCCTGGCGGTCAAGTTTTCGCCTACGTCACCGACTCAACCCTGGAGTCAAAGCAGTAATGGTTTCATTGAGCAAATCCTGCAAAGTGCCGCCCAAACTATTGAACTAGCATTATTTGTCTTTTCCGAACAGCGATTGGCAGATCAGTTACAAACTGCCCATGAACAGGGTGTCCAAGTGCAGGCGTTAATCGACCCCAGTTTTGCCTATCGCTACTACAGCGAAGGACTGGATTTATTAGGTGTGGCGCTGAGTAATCAATGTCGCTATGAAGCCCGTAATCGCCCTTGGCACGATCCGATCGCTACAGTCGGTGTTCCCCAGTTGCCATCAGGGGATCTGTTACATCATAAGTTTGGGGTGGTAGATCGGGAAATAGTGATTACCGGGTCTCATAATTGGTCAGCATCAGCCAATACTCAAAACGACGAGACGCTGTTAGTAATTGATAGTCATTTAGTCGCTGCCCATTTTGAACGTGAATTTCAGCGCCTCTACACGAATGCCATACTGGGGGTTCCGGTGGCGGTGCAGCGCAGTATTCAGAACCAGCAGCAATCCTGTCCCCAGATTACTCAGGCAGAAGATCCGAACGCTCCAAGTTTTAGGGGAATAGTCAACCTCAACACCGCCACCCAGGAAGAACTGGAAACGCTACCCGGAATCGGACCCAAACTGGCTGAGCGAATTATTACCGCGCGATCGCAAAAGCCATTCACGTCATTAGCCGACTTAGACCAAGTCTCAGGTATCGGACCTCATCTACTTCAGCAGTTAGATGGGCGAGTGACCTGGTAATCTTCACCCCTGATCATGCCATGAACTCTTTTTCTTTAAGTCTACTTTTAACAACAACAGCGATTTTGGCTCAATTCTCCCCGCCCTCGATAGCCGCCAAATTGCCCCAAATTAACCCTAAATCGGTGATCCCAGTTACACAATTACTGGTGCAAGAGGCGAATGACTTTGATTACTGGTTTGATCGCTGTTATGAACTCACAGGCGAGGAAGCATTGGAGGCTTGCGATAACGCGATCGCGATTAATTCCAATGATGCCTCAATCTGGTATAACCGAGGCACACTACTGATGACCGAACTACAACGATATGAAGACGCGGTAGCATCCTTTGACAAAGCTGTGGAGATCAACCCTAACTATTTAGCCGCCTGGGATAATCGAGGTGTGGCTTTAGGACAACTGGGGCAGTATAAAGACGCCTTAGCGTCTCATGATCGCGCCCTGGAAATCGACGATAAACAGGCCAGAGTTTGGCTAAATCGTGGTGTAACGCTGTATCTTTTACAGCGCTACGAAGAGGCTCTCACTGCCTTTGAGCGTGCCATTGAACTCGATCCCGACTATGAACAAGCACAACGAAACCGAGATCTGGTTCGGGAACAGTTAGGTAGATAGAGAAGATGAGGGAGTTAATTCACGCACTATGCCCTCAAATTCTGATCGGTGGGCTTAATAACTCTTAACGACTCGTGCCATTCTACGCTCATCGTCACGCCGCTTAATGGTCTCGCGCTTGTCGTATAATTTTTTCCCTTTACCCAGACCCAGGCTCACTTTCACCAAACCTCGCTTCAAATACATTTTCAACGGTATCAGGGTCAACCCCTGTTGTTCGACTTTGCCCACAAGTTTGCTGATTTCCTGCTTGTGCAGCAACAGTTTACGGGTGCGAAGCGGATCGTGATTGAAGTAGAGACTGCTACTGGTATACGGTGAGATGTGTACATTCAGCAGCCAAGCCTCGCCATTGCGAATCAGGGCGTACCCATCTCGCAAATTGACCCGACCCTCGCGAATGGACTTAACTTCTGTCCCTTTGAGTTCGATGCCCGCTTCGTAAGACTCTAGAATATGATAGCGGAAGCGTGCTTGCCGATTATCGGCAACAACTTTGAATCCTTTACTTTGATCACTCATACTAATCACCTTAGCGCCTGATACTGGAAATTGTGGCGTTAGACAATCACCCAGGAAACCCTCAAAAGGTAAAGTTTTGTTAAAAGGTTGACAATTCCTGAAAAAACCGTAACAATAGATACAGAACAAATGAATCGTTCATCTCTCTAGACATCAGTCAGTTAGCAATTAGCCGTGAAGGATGATTAGGGAGACGGAAGTAGGGACAACTCCCGAAGGAACGCGCCTCATCTCACTACAGTTACATTACGAGGCGAATACCATGAAACTTACTTATCGCGGTAACAAATACGAATACAATGCCCCTACGGTAGAAACTGTCGAATCAAAGGCTGGTGGTAAGTACCGGGGTTGGGACTGGCGATTCCGCAATTTGAAAAATCCGCCAGTGTTACAACCACGAGTCAACCTGCAATATCGCGGCGTTCGTTATCAAACACCGGGGACTGTTGCTAATAATGGTGTTGCACCAGAAACAGCACCCACTTTAGTTTCCAGTCAAGATAAAGCTCGTTCGCGGATGAGCAAGCAACAACGAGTCCTCAAAAACCGTCAGCTTTCGATGTTGTACCGTTCAGCGACAGAAGTTGGACTGGCAACTCATTAACGACTGATGGCATTCCAACTGAATTGAAACTTGAGTAGAGACGTTGCATGCAACGTCTCTACTGTTTGTAGTTGGCTTTGAAGCTTAATCTCTAAGATATTGCAGTTATTTAAGAATACAATAAATACCCACGCCGTACATGTAATTAGGGCTTCCTGCACAACTCCCAAACCCTTAGCTATCAAGGCTTTGAGTTGCATTGATATTTGCTCCTGTTCAAGGAAAAAGGGTTAAACCCTTTTATACCCTTGCACCGCTATCAGGGAAAACGTACTATGGCTGATCATCGTATATCCGAAGGGGTGTATAATAAACCATAAACCATCCTTAAGTCATAGCAGCATGGTGGAACTTTGGACAGCGCTGGGCGTTTCTATCCTCAAAGATTTAGTCCTAAAGGAGATCCTTCTAAAACTGGGTAAGGAAGCGCTGGAAGACTATGTAAAAGATTTTTTCAAAGACAGCATTAAAGCCGGAGTGCAATCCGCCCAACCCGATGTCCTGAAAAAAGCGCTGGGTGAAGCCTTACAGCAATTCCTGAAACTCATCGAAGATGAATTATTATTTGAATGTGAGTTAACCGAAGCTGAAGTCCGAGACACCTATCAAATAGTAATTGAACGGTTTATCAAAGACGATGACGTTAAACCCCTCTTAGGAAAAGCCTTTGAAAAAGATTGCCGAGTCATAGACGCCAATCAATTAAGGATAATCTGGGTACAGCGCTATTCTCCCGATATGCCAACTGGGTTTAACTGGGAGGAGATTACTAAGCCCTATCTCAAAGAATTTAAACGCATTGTCCGCAATTCGCCAGAGTTAAAGGCGATTTTAGAATTAGAGATTCTAGAATCCATAGAACAACAGGTTCGAGACCATGCCAGAATTCCTCCCGATTTTAATTTAACCAAATATCAAGAAGGCTTACGGGAACGCTACAGTCATTTAAATTTATCCAGTTTAGATACAACAGGCTGTGCCTATAATGAACTGAAACTCTGGCAAGTCTTCATTCCCCAAAATGTGTGACAAGTTCATCAGGTATTACCCCAAGTTTATGAACTCCCCAAAGAACATCAACGGCGACTGCGAGAGAGTAATCAACTTGACACAGATATATCTCTAGAAGAGTTAACCGACTATAAACAGGTTTATTCTCAACAGCCGATTTGTTCTATCAGAGAAATTATTCAAGATAACGATAACTATCGCTATCTGGTGATTCTCGGTGATCCGGGTTCGGGTAAGTCTACCTTATTGCAATATTTAGCATTAGATTTGTTTGATGGCTTGGATGAGGTATTTGATCCGGGAAAACGGGAGGATGTGATTACCGATATTCATCGCTTCACCAATGATTATCCTGATGTGCGGGTAATTGTTACGTCTCGCGTGATTGGCTATAAGCCGCAGCGGTTACGAGATGCCCAGTTTGATTATTTTATGTTGCAAGATTTGGAGGAAACTCAGGTTAAAGAATTTATTAACCGTTGGCATGATTTAACGTTTACGGATCAAGTGGATAAACAGAGGAAGCGGGAACGGCTGCAACGGGCAATTGATACCTCAAAAGCGATTCGCGAACTCGCCGGAAATCCGCTGCTATTGACAATGATGGCAATTTTAAATCGCAATCAGGAATTACCCAGAGATAGACCCGAATTATACAACCAAGCGTCGCGGGTATTGCTGCATCAATGGGATGTGGAACGGGCGTTAGTCGAACATCAGCAGTTAGAAATTCAAACGATTGATTATAAAGATAAGCAGGCGATGTTGCGTCGGGTTGCTTATCAGATGCAAGCAGCAGAGAAAGGGTTAGCGGGTAATCTGATTGCGGCGGATGAGTTAGAAGGAATTTTGACGGATTATCTGAAAACTCTCGATATCAATAATCCCAGGGCGGTGGCTAGGGTGATGATTAAGCAACTGCGGGAACGGAATTTTATATTATGTTTCATGGGGGCAGATTATTATGCGTTTGTACATCGGACATTTTTGGAATATTTCTGCGCCTGGGAATATGTTTGGCAGTTTGAGAAAGAACGAACCATTTCTCTGGAGGAGTTAAAAACAGAGGTTTTTGGCAAGCATTGGCAGGATGAGTCTTGGCATGAAGTGTTACGGCTGATTGTGGGGATGATTGAACCAAAGTTAGCTGGGGAGATTATCGATTATTTGAGGAATCAGTCGGGGGAAGCGGAAAAGTTTATTAATGTGTTTCTAGCGACGGCTTGTCTGAATGAGGTGAGGAATCGTTCGGTTATTGCATCAACAGCGACTCAATTACTGAACCAGATTAAGGGGTTAATTCAGTATGACTTCCCTTATTATTATGAACCTTATGAAGAGGAAGCCAAGTTAGTTCGGGAAATTCGCACCCAAGCGGTTACGGCAATTGCGACAACCTGGCATGATTCTCCAGACACCTTACCTTGGCTGAAACAAAAAGCACAATCTGATGACGATTCGTCTGTGCAATATGCAGCGGTGCAAGAATTAGCTAAAGGCTGGAAAGATGACCCAGACACCTTGCCTTGGCTGAAACAAAAAGCCCAATCTGATGACGGTGTTGCTGGGCGAATGGTAGCAGTGGAAGAAATAGCAAAAGGCTGGAAAGATGACCCAGACACCTTACCTTGGCTGAAACAAAAAGTACAATCTGATGACGATCATAACGTGCGACGTGTAGCAGTGAAAGAAATAGCCAAAGGCTGGAAAGATGACCCAGACATCTTACCTTGGCTGAAACAAAAAGTACAATCTGATGACTATTGGCTTTTGCGAATGGTAGCAGTAAAAGAAATAGCCAAAGCCTGGAAAGATGACCCAGATACCTTACCTTGGCTGAAACAAAAAGTACAATCTGATGACAATAGATTTGTGCGAAGTGCAGCAGTAAAAGAAATAGCAAAAGGCTGGAAAGATGACCCAGATACCTTGCCTATGCTCAAACAAAAAGTCCAATCTGATGACAATGGGTTTGTGCGACGTGAAGTGCTTGAAGAAATAGCCAAAAGCTGGAAAGATGACCCAGATACCCTACCGATTCTCAAACAAAAAGCCCAATCTGATGACAATAAATATGTGCGATATGCAGCGGTGCAAGAATTAGCCCAAGGCTGGAAAAATGAGCCATGGCTATTTGAATTATTACGCGATCGCGTCCTCAATGACCCCTTTTTGCGAGAGGAAAATGGGCAAGATAATCCTCGGCAATTAGCAATTGAAATCCTTATCAAACAATATCCTAACCATCCCCAGACTCTACCCTTGCTGCGCGACAGATCCGAAAATGATCCTGATGAGCAAGTTAGGGAGTTTGCTCAGAATAAATTGGCACAATTAGAGAATAAAAGGAGTTAGATATGATATAATATCAGCCGTAAAATCAATTGACATTATCCAATTGAAACCCTTTTAAAATTCACATATTGCACCATTTTCAGTCAGCCCCAGCATCCGCCAAGAATTCAAATTCTTGGCTCATCGCTTAAGTCTATTAAAATGGACTAAAAGTTGTACCCTCCTCCAGTAGGTTGGGTTGAGCGACAGCGAAACCCAACAGAAACTTATGGGCGTTGAGTTTCGTTCCTGATGCTGTTGGCGAATTCGGACAACCTAACCCCCCAGCCCCCTTCCCTTTTAGATCCCCCTCTGTTTGGGGAGATCACTTTTGACTGGATGAAGCTGTGATTCAACCGCTAACGGATATCGGCGAAGCCCGAAGCCCGAAGCCCGAAGCCCGGAGTTCAAACTCCGGGCTAATAGCTCAAGTCCACTAAAGTGGACTAAAATCCATATTTAGGGCTTGCTGCATAAGCGTGTAAGGTAGACAAGATTTGGGTTTCCAGCCATTTTTCGACCCAACAAGTGCAAGGTTTTTACACTATAACCGTCTTGCATCCTGGAATTTTCGCCGACAACAGCACCAAATTTTACCTC